>JBBDNX010000814.1:0-8985 GCA_040877345.1 Pirellulales bacterium | reverse complement strand
CGGCCAGGCGGGCAAGCACAGTTGGGCAATACGCTGGCCCAGCTTCTGGCCGACGCCGGCCTGGGGCAGGGCCAAGGGCCATCCGGCGGCGAGGGCACGGGCTCCGGCTCCGGCTTCAGCGCCCGGCGCAACACCTTGAGCAACATGGGCCTCTATGGCGACCTCCCGACGCGAGGCAACCCCGGCGAATCGGGCGGCGGAAGAGGGAGCTTGGCCCAGGCCGGCGGCGGTCCGGGAGGCTCGTCCAGCCGTCCCGGACAATCAAGCCCCCTGAGTCCCGCCGGTTCGTTGCGGGCCTCCGGTCTCAGCGAGGTCGCGGTTCCCGTTCGCTATCGCGGCCGTGTGCGTCAATACTTCGAACGCATCGCCGAGGAAACCAGTCAATGACTAGCAGGCACAAAAGTAGCAGGCACACTCCGTGTGCCGTAGCATGGTAGAAGCACCACTCCCGTCTGCCGTCAGCCCGCAAGGAAACCAATGAACAACCAACACCGATCGACGTGGAACCGCCGGACCTGGACCAGTCCCGCCGGGGCCGCGGCCCTGCTGTTGCTGGCCGTCATGGCCACCAGCCGCGGCGACGAAAACTCGCCCCGGCCGGGCAAGTCGAACGAAACCGTGCTGGCAGCGGCCACCGTCCCTGATCCCAAGCAGACCGGCTCCGAGCCGCAGAGCGTCGTGCAAGTGGCCAACCTGGTCTATGCCGGCATCAAGAGCAGCCAGTGCTTCTCCGACCACTTTCTGGTCAAGGCCGAGCAGGAGTCGTCGATCTCCACCAGCCGGCGGTTCCACGCCGTCAAGTTATCCAGTGACGAGCTGTACGCTTTCCCGCTGGTGATCATGACCGGCGAGGGGAGCTTCCAACTCCCCGACCAGGAGCGCGAGAACCTCCGCCGCTTCGTCGAGCGGGGCGGCCTGCTGTTGGCCTCGGCCGGCTGCTCGTCGACCGAGTGGGACGCCTCGTTCCGCCGTGAGATGGCCGCCGTCTTCCCCGATGCCTCCCTGGCACCGATCGGCATGGATCACCCGGTGTTCCACACGGTCTACGAGATCAAGAAGCTCGACGCCAAGCATGGCAAGCCGCGTCCGCTGGAAGGCGTCTCCATCGGCGGCCGGCTGGGCGTGCTCTACTCCCAGGATGGCTTGAACGACACGGCCAACACGCAGGGCTGCTGTTGCTGCGGCGGCAACGAGATTATCAATTCCATCGACGTCAATGTGAACATCCTGGCCTACGCGTTGACGTATTAGTTGACACCTTGTCATGGCTGCGCCTCTCAACCTACGAGCCACGCGCGCAGATACCCGGCGGCCGCTCCGCGCCGCCGCCTGGCTGGCCGCGGCGGCGCTCGTCTGCCTGGCCGCCATGGCCTGGGCGCTCACGAGCCGTTGGAGTGGCACGGCGGCTTCACGTCCGCTGCACATCATTGTCAGCGGCGACACGGGCGGCTGGATCGTGCCGTGCGGCTGCGCCTCGAACCAGTCGGGCGGCCTCATGCGCCGTGGAACCTACGTCGCCGGCGCTCGCCGCGATGCCAACGTGCTCTTGGCCGACGCCGGCGGGGCCCCCGGCGGCGTCTCGCTCTATGAGCAAGTCAAGTTCAAGGCGATCCTCCGCGGAGAGGCCGCCATGCAAGTGGCGGCCCACAACATCGGAGCCGCCGAGGCAGCCATCGGGGCCCAGTTTCTCCGCCAGGCGGCCGCCGAGTGCCAGGTGCCGTTGGTTTCCAGCAACGTCCGCGACCCGTCCGGCCGGCTTGTGGCCGACCCGCTGAGAATCGTCAGCGTTGGCGGGCGGCGGGTTGCGGTGGCGGGCGTCTTGTCGCGCCAGTTCGCCACCGATTCGCTCCAGCTCGACGATCCGCGCGCCAGCGTGCTCGCGCAGCTCGAAGCGGCACGCGGCCAGTACGACCTGCTGCTGGTCCTGGCATACCTTCCGCAGGAAGAGCTGGAGAGCTTCGCGGCCGGCATGCCCGAAGCTCACCTGGTGGTGGGCGGCCCGACCGGGCAGAGCATCGCGCCCCGCGCGGTCGGCCCCACTGTGCTGGCGGCCGCCACCAACAAGGGCAAGTTCCTGGCGCACCTCACGGCGCCGGCGTCCGAGGGCGCCGGCTGGAAGGGGAAGATTATTGAGCTCGGCCCCGAGCTGGCCGACGACGCGGCCCAGCAGGCGAACCTCGATCGTTTTCGTTCGGAGCTGGAGCAGATCGACTTTGCCGCCGACCAGACGGGCCTTGCCCCGACACTGCCGCCCAATCTGCCCGACGACTACCGCATCGCGGGCACCGCGTCCTGCCGCGATTGCCACCCGTCCGACTGCGAGCTTTGGGACGAATCGAAGCACGCCCACGCCTGGCAAACGCTGGTTGCACAAGGCGCCAGTCCCGATCCATATTGCCAGCAGTGCCACACGACCGGCTACGGCCTGCCGGGCGGCTTCGTCTCCGCCGGCAAGAGCGCCGACAGGAGTTCGGTCGGTTGCGAGAGCTGTCATGGGCCGTCGCAAGCCCACGTGGCGCGCTCCCGGCACCCTACCAGTTACGTCGCCGGCGACCGCTGCGTCACGTGTCACGACCGCGAGAACAGCCCGCAGTTCGAGTTCGCCTCGTTCTGGCAGCAGATTGTTCACGGCTCGGAGGCGGCTCCTGACGGGGCGGAACGCCCGGCCGTCTCGCACACCAGCTCCAGCAGCCGTCCGGCTCACGGCGCAAACCGGCAATGAGGATCACTCGCCCGAGGACACACTGCCGTGACTGAGATTTCGCGACGAAGGCTGGTATTCCGCGGGGCCGTCTGCCTCCTTGCCTGCTGGATTGCGATCGCGCCGCCGGCAGCGGCTCAATTGCCCGAAAGCCAACCGCCCGATACCCAAGCGGTCGAGGCCGAGCCGGCGCATGCCGATCCGTCCGAGTCGCCCGCGGCAGCACCGCCAGCCGCCTCCGCCGAGCAAAAGCCGCCAGCGTCCAACGTGCCGCAGCCATCGCTGCCCTGGTTGCCGGATCTGGCCCAGGCCCAAGTCGAGGCTTCCAGTCGCGGCACGCCGATCCTCGTCCGCGTCGGCGCCGACTTTTGTCCCTGGTGCCATAAGCTCGAAGCGGAAATCGAATTGCCCGAAGCGCAGCAGGAATTGGCCCGCTGGACGCTGGTTGCCTTGGATGCCGACAAGGCGGCCCAAGTGGTCCGGCGTCTCGGCGTCGGCCCGATCCCGGCCTTGCGCGTGCTGAGCGGGCGCGGCAAGCTCGTCGCCTCGCACGACGGCTACCTGCCGGCCGCCGAGCTGGTGGCTTGGCTGCGCGAACATTACGATGCCGCCCTGGCCGCGCCGCCGGACGTGCTCGTCGAGGAAACCTCGGTGCGCGCCGATTCGCTGTCCGCGGTGGTCGAGCAGTTCGGCAGCCAGGATCCCGTCTTGCGCGAGGCCGCCATTGAGCGGCTGCTCCCTTATCAGCAGTTGGCCGCGCCGGCGATTGTCGAGCTTTTCGCCGAGGGACGGCTCGGCCAGCGGCTGGCCGCCCTCGAAGCACTTTCGCATTGGAAGGCCCCCCTCGACGATCTCGACCCCTGGCGCCCCGAGACGCTCTCGCAGGATCGACTCGACGAGCTGCGCCGCTGGGCCGGCGAGCCTCCCGCTCTGGCTGCCGAATCAACGTTATCGCCCGAGGACCTGGCGGCCGCCGAGCAGGAGATTGTCCGTTTCGTCGAGGCCGAGCCGGCCGAAGCCGAGGCGATCGCCGCCCGCCTGGCCCGCGCCGGTCCGGCGCTGCTCCCCCAGGTATACGCCCGGCTCGAGCAGGCGCGCACCGACGACGCCCGCCAGCGGCTGACCTGGTTGCGATACCGGCTGGTGGCCACCGAGGGCCTGGTCCTGCGGTGGCCGGGCGGCCTTCAGCGGCTGGCGGATCGCGATTCGAAGGTCCGCCACCAGGCAGCCGAGGAGCTGGCGCGCTTCGTCAGCCCGTCCGATGGGCCGCTGTTGTTGGAGTTGTTCAGCGACCCGGACCCGCTGGTCCGCGAGTTGAGCCTCAAGGCGCTGAGCGAGACCGGCGGCGAGCGGATGAAAGAATCGCTGGTCCGCCTCTTGGACGATCCCGAACCCAACGTGCGTGCCGCGGTGCTCAAGCAGTTCACCGCCTCGCCTTCCCAGGAAATCGTGCCGGAAATCGTCCGCTACCTGGCCCGCGAGCAGGACGCCGACCTGGTGGTTCACGCCGTCCGGCTGTTGCGGGCCACCAAGGGCCAGGCCGCCATCAATTGCCTGATGACCTTGCTCGATCACGCGAGCTGGCAGGTCCGGGCCGAGGCGGCCGAGGCGATCGGCGAGTGCATCGAATCGGGCTATTCGGCGTCCCAATCGCTCCAGGCCAAAGTCTACGTGGCGATGATCGACCTGCTCGACGACGAGGATGGCTTCGTCGTCAGCCGGGCCATCAACGCCTTGAAAGAGGCCGATCTTGCCCTGGCCGTCGAGCCGCTGGCCAAGGCGGCCGAAAAACACCCGGACCTGGCCGGGCCCGCCGTCACGGCGATGCTCGGCGGCGACAACATGCGGTTCAAGGCCGTCACGGTGCTCCGCACCTGGCTGGCGCACGCCGAGGCCGACCTGCGCGCCGCGGCCCTGGTCGGCCTCTGTTCCGTCAGCGACGAACAGGTCGAAGCAGGCATCCGCTCATTGCTGGCCGATTCCAGCAGCAAGGTCCGCCGCACCGCCGCCCAGCAACTCTTCGCCCTATACGAGAGCGAGCGTCCCTCGTCCGATCCCGATGACGCAGACACCATGTTTATCGACGATGGCGACCCCTTCGGCGCTGAAATGGACTCCGACGACGTGAGCATCTGGGGCGCCATCAAAGGTCTCTTCGGCCTGTCCACGACAAAAGGTGCCCAGCGCCCCAAGATGCGGGAGCCGGCCGGCGCGGAGGGCGAGCAGGAGACCGTTGAGGAACCGGTCGAAGCCGAGGCCGTGGAGGAGCCGGTTGAAGCCGAGGTCGTGGAGGAGCCGGTTGAGGAAGCAGTTGCAACGCAATCTGTGGGCTCGCCGGCCGGGCCGCCAGCTCCGCTGGAGGATTGGCTCGCCGAATTCCGTTCAGGAAAGGACCGGCCTGCCTGGATGTCCGACCTGGTGACGCCGCTCGAAGCGATGCTCGCCGCCGAGGCGGCCGACGAACGCCTCGCTGCCGCGATGGCCTTGATTCCCTTGGGCAAGGACGAGCCGGCTCTCGGCGTTCTGCAAAAAACCGTCGACGAGAATCCAAAGCTCCTTATCGAGGCGGCTGAGATCCTCGCCTGGCTCCCCTGGGAACAACGCCTGCCGTTGTTCGAGCGGATGGCGGCCGCCAGCACGCAGAGCGAGCAGTTGACGGCACTCGCCGGCGGCCTGGCCGTGCTGCCCGACCTGCGGGCCGCCCCACCGCTGTGGAACCTGCTCGCCTCCGACGCGGTCACCGCCGGCATGGCGCAGCACCTGGTGGAGCACCTATCGCGCGTCTACGGGGCGTCGGACGGCTACAGCGAGTCGCCGTCGCCGGGCCGGCTCGACTTCGCCCAAGTCAAGCGGCAGGCCGTCGAGGGCAGGCACTGGCAGCGCGTGGTTGCTTTGGCCCTCTTGTATCCGCACGACAAGCCGGCGACAGCCGAAGCGGCGGCCCAGACCTTCGACGACCCCGCGGCCGCCGGCCCGTTGCGGCTCGACGCCTTGCAGTTCCTGTTGCTCAGCCTGCCCGAGCCCGAAGCGAAGTCGAAGGCGCTGGCCGTGCTGGCCGGCGGCGACGAAGCCGCGAGAAAAATGGCGCTGGCGTTTCTCGCCCTGGGGCAGACCGGCATAGCCTTCCTGCACGGCAGCGAGTTCCAACCGCCCGTTCAATACACGGCCGTCATGTTCGGTATGGACGGCGCGCCATATCAGCCGCCCAGCGTACCGGAAGGGCTGGACCTCGATCTGACGCGCCGCTTGGCCGGCGGCGACGACGCCGAAGCGGCGGCCTACGCCGGATATCTACTGGCCTTGGCCGGCCACGGCGACGGCCTCGACAAGCTGGTGGCCGTGTGGCGCGAGAACCGCAACCAGGCGCATCTCTGGAACCCCTTGGTGTACCAGGCCGTCGCAGCCCTGGACGACGCCGGCCGCGTGCCCCTGCTCGAAGAGATTTACGAGTCGATGCGAGGCTCGTACGACGTCCGCAATTTTTATTGGAGCATTCGTGCCATGCACGGGGCGGAGATACTCAAGCTGCGCAAACGGATTCGCGACGAGGTTGGCATGGAAATGCTCAAGTAGTTTTGTCCTCGGATCCTTTCCACGAATCCCTTTCACGAAGGACACAATTCATGCACCGCTTAGTCACCGCCTTTTTGATGGTCGCGGGCTGCTGGCTGGGGCTGCCCACTGCGATTCTGGGCCAGGAGGCCGATCCGGGCACGATCGAAGCCGCCGGAATGTCGGCCGTCGAACGGCAGCCGGAGGTCATGCGATTGCAGGTCGAGGTGTTCGGCAAGGGCAAAGACCTGAAAGCCGCCTTGCAGGCGCTTGCGACTCGCCGCGAAGAGGCCCAGAAGCAACTGGCCGAGTTGGGAGCTTTGGAAGGTTCAGTCAACTTCGGTCCCCCCAAGCTCTCCGCGGCCGACAATCAGCAGCAACGCCAGATGGAAATGATGATCCGCCGGCAGATGCTCGCCCAGCGCGGCGGCCGCTCCGCCCCCAAGCCGGCCGGGCCCACGCTCGTCTCGGTCTCGCTGCCGCTCACCGCGGAATGGACTCTGGAGGCCGACTCGGTCGAGCAATTGTTGCTGGTTTCGCACGACCTGCAGGAGCAGATCAAGGCCGCCGACCTGGCCGGCGTGGGCGCCGCCCAAGAGTTGTCGCCCGAAGAGGCGGAGCTGGCCGAGGAAATGGAAGCGGCGATGATGTCGTACGGAGAAGAGCAGCCCAAGCCGGGCCAACCGTCGTTCGTATTCGTCAGCAAGATTTCGGATGCCGATCACCAAAAGGCCCTGGCCGAGGCTTTTGAGAAGGCGCGGGCCGAGGCCGGCCGCTTGGCGAAAGCGGCCTCGGTCGAATTGGGCTCTCTGAGCCAATTGACCAGCGGCGGCGAGCAGGGGTTCAACATGGAGGATTACTCCAGCTATGCACAGCGCTATGCCTTTTTCGGCGCTTCCGGCATGCCAGGCAGCCCTTCGACTGGCGCCGGCGTCCGCGAGGCATCGGGACCGCAGCCCGGCCCTGTGACATACACCGTGGCCGTCAAGGCTTCGTTCAACCTCAAGTCCCCGTAGCGCTCAACGAGTAACAGCGATGTCCGCGGCGCCCGAGCAATCGTCAGGTTCGTTGATCACCTGTGAGGCCGATGACCAGTTCACCGACTGGTTGTTGAGCACGGGCGGCACCCTGGCCGTAACCACGTACCAGGCCGGCAAGGTGACCTTGATCGGCTCGCGCGACGGCGGAGTAAGCGTGCTGATGCGCAGTTTCGACAAGCCGCTGGGGCTGGCCGTCTCCGGCGTGCGGGTGGCACTTGCCGGGCGGCACCAGGTTTGGTTATTTGCCAATGCGCCTTTGCTGGCAGGTGATTATGCCGAGCGGGAGCCCGGCCGGTACGACGCGATTTACCTTCCTCGCGCCGCCTATTTCACGGGCGATCTTAACGTGCACGACTTGGCTTTTGGCGACGGAGGCCCCCTTGGCGGCGATGGGCTCTGGCTTGTCAACACACGCTTTTCATGCCTGGCCGGTATCAGCCGCGACTACAGTTTCGTACCGCGTTGGCAGCCGCCGTTTATCTCCGAGCTGGCGCCGGAAGATCGCTGTCACCTGAACGGGTTGGCAATGGTGGGCGGGCGGCCGAAATACGTCACGGCGCTGGGTGAAACGGACTCCGTGGGGGGCTGGCGCGAAAACAAGGCCACCGGCGGAGTGCTGGTTGATGTCGAGCGGAACGAAGTAGTGCTCCGCGGCCTGTCGATGCCCCACTCTCCTCGCTGGCACGACGGCCGGCTTTGGCTGCTCGATTCCGGCGTGGGCGAGTTGTGCCTCGTCGATCCCCACAGCGGCGAACGGACGGTGGTCTGCCGGCTGCCGGGTTACTTGCGCGGACTGTGCTTCGTGAACGGTGCGGCCGTGGTGGGCCTGTGCCAAATCCGCGAGCGTCATATTTTCGGCGGTTTGAGAGTCCAGCACGATCACGATCGGCTTCTTTGTGGTCTGGCGGTGATCGACTTGCGGACCGGTCGGCGCATCGGATTGTTCGAGTTTACCGGCGGCTGCCAGGAACTATACGACGTGCAGTTCTTGAGCGGCGTCGAGAGGCCGATGATCGTGAACCTCGAACAGGAAGCGGCCCGGCAGGCCTTTCCGACCGCTGATTTTGCCTACTGGCTCCGCGAAAGCTCCAAGGCCGGCGATACCCGTCCGGCGCCGCCCGCCGACTCCGCGGGGCAATCTTAGGTCGTGAAGGCCGGCTGATTCAGCACTTGCCAGCGGTAGAGGTTCGAGTCGAACAGCGGTCGCCGCTCCGCCCGGCGCGCGATCGCATTCGAGTGCCTGTTTGCCTTGGTCTTCGCTCTCCTTGGTTCTATTGGTTGCAACTACTTTTATTCGTCGTACGCCAACCGCACTACTCCTCGAACCAACTCCGAGGACACCGGGTAACACTACATGCAGCGTCTAACGACCGCATGCACCGGAGCGGGCGGGCAGTTGTAGGTTGCTTGTGAGTCTTGTCCGCGTACAATGCGGTTTGGTTGTTCGGGGGCGGCTTGGCCATTCTGCTCGTCCGCCCGGTGATGCGGAACGTTAGGCCGAAACTTCCGAAATCACTTCTTGCGAGAGTACAGTGATGATCACACGAACGACTCATCCGAGTAGCCACATCCTCACGGTTGGCATGGCCTTGGCCCTGGCCGGATTCCTGGGTTGCAGCAAGCACGAGAAGTCCAAAGACGGGGAACCAAGTCATGGGGATCATACAAAGACAGACCCGGGGAAGAAGACCC
>JBBDNX010000813.1:0-1675 GCA_040877345.1 Pirellulales bacterium | reverse complement strand
GCCGGCGACGTGCTTGGCAAGGTGAACGAAGCCCTGGCCACGCACGCCGGCAAAATGCAGCCGGAACAATTGAAAAGGATCGAGCCCGACCACTGGGAATCGGCCCGGCAACAATTGACCATGCAGGCCGTGGCGGAGTCGATCGACGTGAAGATGCTGGTGGAGGATGCGCGCAGCCGAATACCTCCGGAGAATATGGAAAAGATCCTGAAAGAGATCGAAGAAGATCTGTTTGAGAAGAATCAACTGCCCCGACTGATGGCGCACTGGCAGGTCCCGAGCCGAGGCGAGCTGGATGCCAGGCTGCGTGAGCTTGGCGGCAGCGTGGAGCGCGAGAAGCGAGCCTACGTCGAGTCGGTCCTGGCCGATCAATGGCTGGGTGAGCAGGTGAAGGGCGTCGAAGAAATCACGCACGGCCAGATGCTCGAATACTACCAGCAACACCGGGCCGACTTCGAGTACCCCGCCCAGGCGCGGTGGGAGCAGCTCATGGTGCGGTTCTCGAACTATCCCAGCAAGCGGGCGGCCTGGGAGGCTCTGTCCCAGATGGGCAACCAGGTGTGGGATGGGGCTCCGCTGGCCGACGTCGCCAGGGCGCGCAGCGACGGCCCCACCGCCGCCGATGGGGGCCGGCACGGGTGGACAACGCGGGGGAGCCTCGTCTCCACCGTCATCGACGATGCGCTGTTCAATCTGCCCGTTGGCGCATTAAGCGAAATACTCAGCGACGATCGCGGTTTTCACATCATCCGCGTGATCGAGCGCAAAGACGCCGGCTGCGTAACGTTCGCCGAGGCCCAGGTCGAAATCCGGGAGAAGATCTCGAGCGAGCGGTCCAGGCAGAAGCGGCGGCAGTACATCGCTCGCTTACGGGAAAAAACGCCGGTGTGGACCGTCTACGACGCGGGCCGCGGCAATTCGACCGCCTCGGCACAATCGCCGCGTCGCTGACCGCCGGGGCGTCCACGTTGGGCGGACCCGCGGCTCCGGGGGCGTGCTTGGCTCGCGCACTTGCCTTCAATGAACAGCCATCCTCCCACGCGCCGCAACATCGAGCTCAAAGCGCGGATCGGATCGTTGCCGGCCGCCCGGGCCGTCGCCGAGCGGATCGCCACCGCGCGGCTCGGCTCGGAACAGCAGGTCGATACGTACTTTGGCTGTCCTCATGGACGGCTCAAGCTCCGCCAGCGCGACGGGTTGCCCGCGCAGCTCATTTGGTACCTGCGGCCCGACGACCGCCAGCCGCGCCCGAGCGACTACCACCTGGTCCATGTGGATCAGCCGGAGCCTCTCAAGCAGGCGCTGGCCGCCGGCCTGGGCATCCGCGCCGTCACCGAGAAACGGCGCGAGATCTATCTGCACCATCATGTCCGGATCCATCTGGACCAGGTGACCGGGCTAGGGGAGTTTCTGGAGTTCGAAGCGGTGCTCGATCAGGGCGCGGACGAAATCGAATCTCGGGCACTGATCAGCACGCTGGCGCGCCACTTCGCGCTCGATCCAAGTGAGCTAGTGGACTGTTCTTACAGCGACCTGCTTATTGTCGAGCGGCCCCGGGCCAGCTAAACTGCCAGCTTACCGACCCGACAGGTGGGCTAAGCAGTTCGGCAACAGAAAGGAAGTCCTGGATGAGTGAACCGGCCAGGCTCAAACTGGGCGAACAGGAGATCGATCT
>JBBDNX010000812.1:0-9021 GCA_040877345.1 Pirellulales bacterium | reverse complement strand
GCCGATTCGGATGGCGGGTGGCTCACGTGCCGGTCCTTTCCCCTTCCTGGTCCCCCTCCCCGCGCTGCGCCCTCGCAACCGCCGCGGCGGCCAGGTCCCGGTGCCGATTCACCAGTCGCGCCAGATACGTCGTGCGCGGCTGCGTGGCCAGCTCGTCCAACAGCGCATAATTGAGCGACAGTTCTTTCAGCGCGCGCACCTGGCTCGCGCCGTCGTTGATATTGCCGAAAACGATGGCCTGCGTGGGGCAGGCGGCCTGGCAGGCCGTCACCACCTCGCCGTCGCGGATCGCCCGGTTTTCCTTCTTGGCGTCGATCCGGGCCGCGCTGATCCGCTGCACGCAATACGTGCACTTTTCCATCACCCCGCGGCTGCGGACCGTGACGTCGGGATTGCGCAGCAGCTTGAGCACCTCCGTCTTTTCGTCCACGTATTGCAGGTAATTGAACCGTCTGACTTTGTACGGGCAGTTGTTCGAGCAGTACCGCGTGCCGACGCAGCGGTTGTAAATCATCTCGTTCAGACCTTCGTGGTCGTGCACGGTCGCCGCCACCGGGCAGACCACCTCGCACGGCGCTTTCTCGCAGTGCATGCAGAGCATCGGCTGGAAAAAAGTCTGCGGATTGCCCAGCAAGCCCGCCACGTCGTCCCCTTCGCCTTCGTAGTAGCGGTCGATCCGCAGCCAGTGCATCTCGCGGCCCCGCCCGACCTGCTCCTTGCCCACGATCGGGATGTTGTTCTCCGCCTGGCATGCCACCACGCAGGCATTGCAGCCGATGCAGGCCGTCTGGTCGATCACCATCCCCCAGGCGTTCCCCTCGTACGGGTATTCCGGATACAACGAGACCGGCTCGTGCGCGCCGTGCGCCGCCGGTCCGTGCCCCGCTTGGGAAGCCGGGCCACCGCTCCCGGCAGCCCCGCCGCCAGCATTGCCGTTGGGCTTTCGGTGTCCCGCCTGGCTCTCGTATTGGTCCCAGGAGGCGACGCGCACCAGGTCGCGTCCTTCCATCGACCAGTGGTCCTGCGTCGTGACCAACCCATAGCGCCGGCGGGTCTTCTTCAACCGCCCCCGGGCAGTCCAGGGTTGATCCGATACTCGAATCGCATAGCCGTTGAAGCCCAGCCCCTCCCCAACCCGCCCCGTGCGCCAGCGGCCGTACCCCAACGGCACCGTGACCGTGTCGTCGGCCTGGCCCGGCATGATCCAAACGGGCGCATCCACCGAGTGCTTGCCGACGTGTAACTCCACGACGTCTTCGTTGGCCACCCCCAGCCGCTGAGCAGTCGCCTGGCTGATCAGGGCCGCATTGTCCCAACACAGCTTGGTCAGCGGCTTGGGCAGTTCCTGCAGCCAGCCGTTGTTTGCGAAGCGCCCGTCGAAGATCGTCGGATCGCGGCGGAAAACGATCTCCACCGGCTCGCCGTCGCCGCCCTGGTCCCCGCGGATCTCGTCGTCCGCGGTCTCGCTTGCAGGCGACCACTGCACCTGCCGCACGTCCGCGGCCGTTCCGGGCACGATGCCGTCGTGCAGCGCTTTGCGCCATGCCGCCCCCGGCTCCCGGGATTCCAGCCGCTCTTGCCAGTACTGCTCGACGATCTCAAAGCTCGTCCGCTGCGACTCGCCCGCCAGCGCGGCCACCAGCTCGTGCGCCGTCTTGCCGCCGTACAACGGGGCGATCAATGGTTGCATGATCGTGGCGGTGCCGTCGTGCGCCCGGGCGTCGCTCCATGATTCCAGCTCGTGGGCCGCCGGAATGTGCCAGTGCGACAGGAACGAAGTCTCGTCGTAGTAGTCCGACAGGTGGATGCAAAGTCTCACCCGCGACAAGTTATCGGCGAACTCCAGGTCGGCGGGAGCCGTGTAGACCGGGTTGCCTCCCAGGATCACCAGCAGCTCGACTTCGGAGCTCCGCATCCGCCGGACCAGGGCGGCCAGCGAGGCCCGCGGGTCCCGCGGCCGGGCCTCGACCGGCTCGATATACTCGACCGTCCGGCCGACGTTGCCCAGCGCGCCGTTGATGGCATGGGCCACCGCGTGTACGCGGGCCGGCTGCCCCTCGCCCGCCAGGACGAGGCCGCCTCCCCGCTGGCCCGACAGATCCTCGACCACCGCCGCAAGCCACCTGTCCCAAACCCCCTCGGCTGCTTCGCCGGCCCCGTCGAATCCCTCGACGCCCAAGCGGGCCGCCACCGCCCGGGCCGTCGCCTCGATCCCTCCGCCGGACAACGGTAGCCGGTGGTCCGCCATCGCGCCGGTGAGCGACGGCGTCGGTTCGACCACGTACAAGCGATTCATCGGCGCGCCGGCCCCCGGCTTGTGCGCGGCCTCCCGGCGCGTCTGCATGAAATCGCGCGCGTAACGAAGGCTGCCGGGCAGCCCGGCCAGAAAGTCGGCGTCGAGCGACAGGACGACCCGGGCGCGGTCGAAGTGGTATAGCGCGTCGACGTCGGAATCGAATGCCAGCCGCGCGCCAGCCCGGACGTTGTCCGGGCCTAACGGTTCGTACTGGTGCCACTCGGCGGCCGGAAATCGCCCCAGCAGCCGCTGGAGCTGGTCGGCCAGCGTGGGCGACGTGACCGTCCCGGTCAGAAGGTGCAGCCCCTTCCCCTGCCGGCTGGCCAGGCCGGGCAGTTCTGCCGCCACCATGGTCAGAAACCGGTCCCAGGTGTCGATCCGGCCGCGGAACATCACCGTCTGCGACCGGTCCGGATCGTACAACGACAGGATCGAAGCTTGCGCAAAGGCGTCGGTCGCCCCGCGGCTGGCCGGATGCTCGCCGTTGCCTTCGACCTTGGTGGGCCGGCCCATGTGGCTTTCGACCAGAACGCCCCTGGCATAGCCCCCCAGCGTCGTCGCCGTGGCAAAGAACAACGGTTTGCCGGGCACGGCCTGCTCCGGCGAGCGGACATAAGGCACGATCGTTTCGGCCGGCTCGCGCACGCACCCCGTGGCGCCGGCGAGTGCCAATGAGGCGGCCATGAGCTTCAGAAAGTTCCGCCTGCCCGAGACATCGTGCCACTCGGAGGCGTGTCGCGGAAACTCGCGCTCGACAAAGCTGCGGAACTCCGGCGTCCCGGCAAGCTGCTCGAGACTCCGCCAGTATGCACGGTTTCCCGGTGCCAGGCCGCCGGCCGCCTCGCCCGCTCGAGCGAGCTGGGCGGGCGCACCTGGATCGCGGCGTGTCGGGTCGAGCGTCATCGGTGGCAAATCCAGCAGTCGCTGAGTTGCTCTTTCTTGATGCCAAATCGGCGGACCAGATCGTCGCCGTCGGCGTGCGGCTGCCCGCCGAAACGATAGATCTGATCCAGCGGGCGGACGAAAGCCTGGGGCCGCCGGTGACAGTCGAGGCACCACTCCATGTGCAACGAGGCGGCCTTGCGCATCAGCGGCATCTGATCGACGCGGCCATGGCAGCTCTCGCAGCCGATTCCCTTGGCCACGTGAATCCCGTGATTGAAATAGACAAAGTCGGGCAGGTCGTGGACGCGGGTCCAGGCCAGCGGCCGGCCGGTGCGGAAGCTTTCGCGCACCGGCGCCAACAACGGGCTGTCGGCCCAGATCTGCGAGTGGCAGCCCATGCAGACTTCGCTGGCCGGCATGCCGGCGAAGGCGGACTTCTCCACCGACGCATGGCAGTAGCGGCAATCGATGCCCAGTCCGCGGACATGATGGTCGTGGCTGAAGGGCACGGGCTGGTCACGGACGACGTCGACCCCGGTCGCGTAGGGCGAGCGGATGCCGAGGCCCCACAGCCAGGCCAGCGCGGCAAGAATGAACACCCCGCCGAAGATCGTCGCCTTCGAGAAGGTATTGGTGCTGGGATGAAATAGCTGCGCCATGGAGACCTTGCCTTGCCGACGGGCTTCGGGAAGCCATCGACAAAAAAAGCCTCGCTACGCCGAAGAGCAGCAGAGGCCGTCGTTGCCGGCTGTCATTCTACCCATCGCGGGCAGGTCGTGTGCGGCCATGATAGGGCAGGCGCCGCCGGGCTGTCAATCAATCTCGCTCAGTGGATCCACGCGCCGCTTGGCCGCGTACGAGTCGCTTACGGGCCGCTGTTTGCCGAGCGAGTCCAGCCGAGCAAGACCCACCAACTCGCGCAGCACGCGCTCGCCTTTCAGCTTCTCCGGATCGGCGCCTAGTCGATGGGCTTCCTTCAGATAGCCGAACGCAACCTCGGCGAGCTCATCCCGGTTGCCCGCGGACTTCGACGAGATCAGGGCCGCATCGACCAGCAACTCACCGGTTACCGGCCCGACGGCCAGCGCCCGCATGATATCGGCCTGGGCCTTGGGATCCACCAGGCGGTCCTCCCGGAGGGCGAGCCGGAATTCGAGCATGGCGCGGTTGCGCAGCGCCGCTTGCAGGGAGGGATCGAGTTGTAAAGCCGCGTCGAGCCAGCGCCCCGCCTTGGCCAGTTCCTTCTTTCTTACCAAGGCCACGGCGAAATTGTTAAGCAGCGGTGCGCTGGCGAAGCCCTTTTCAATCGCCTCCGAATAGCTGGCAACCGCCGAAACGTCGTTCGACTGGGCGCGGCACTCGGCAATGCAGGCGAAAACCAGGGGATTAGGATTGATCCGGCGGGCCTCGTTGTAGTCTCTCAAGGCCTCTTCGTGGTGGCCCATCCCGTGCCACGCGCGGCCGCGGCCGAACCAACCCTCGTACGAATTCGGGTCATGATCAACCGCCTCGCTGAAGTAATTCTTCGCCTCGGCCAACTTGCCCGACGCCAGCGCCTGCTGACCCCGCTGGACCAGCCGCTCTTCGATGGGCGGAAGACTGGCCAGGCCCACTCCGCCGGCCACGCCAATCGCCAGCACGCCCGCGACGAGGGCACTCGACAGCCGGCGATGCGCCCGGACCCAGCGGTACGACCGCCTCCGCCGGCTCAGCGATTGCCGCAGGGCCGCCGCCAATTGCTCGCCCGACTGCGGACGCTTCTCGGCCTCGAACGCCAGGCAACCGGCGATCAACCGGGCCAGCGGCGGATCGACGTCCGGATTCGACACCCCAGCCGGGCCCGCCTCCTGCCGGCTGAGCAGGTCGGCGGCCACTTCCCTGATGGGCGCCTCGGCGTCGACCTCGCCAAACGGAAAGCTGCCGCACAACATCTGGTATAAAACCACTCCCAGCGAGAATAAGTCGTCGCGCGGATCGGCCTCCGTCACGCCCTTGGGCGAACGGCCAAGCGAGTGGGCCAACCGTGCGGGCGCCATGTACGGCACCGTCCCGCCCATCCGCCGCTCCAGCGCCTCTTCGTCCAGCGACAGGTTGAAGTCCAGCAGCATCGGTGTGCCGTCGGGACTCATCAGCACGTTCGACGGCTTCAAATCGCCGTGGCAAACTCCCCGCGAATGCGTGTAGTGCAACGCATCGGCCAGTTGCGCTCCCAGATGGATCACCGCGTCGACGTACGCTCGGCGATCGATGAGAGGATCGCTCGGCAAGGGATCCACGGCCCGGCGGGCCGCGTTGAAACCCGCGATGGCCTGCATGATGGCACGCCCCTTCTGGGGGCGGCCCGTGGGGCCAAAAACGCGGCTCAACACGTTATCCAGCGTGACCTGCCCCAGGAAAGGCATGCAAATCGCCGACAACTCCGTCGATGGGTCGTGACGCACCGAGTAGGTGGGAACGATATTCGGATGCCGCAGCTTGCCGAGTATTTCGGCTTCGTCCGCGGCTTGACTGGAGAACTTCACCGCTACCGGCCGGCTGCCCAAGGCAAGCTCCACCGCCAGGTAGACCCGCGCGAACGTCCCCCGGCCCAACTCCTCCAGCAGGTGGAAACCCAGCAGCGTCTCGCCCACCTGCGGCCACGGGTCGGCTGGATCGTCTTCGGCCCCATCTTCGGCCCCCAGGACGAAATCGGGATCCTCGTGCAGGCGCCGGTTGATGGCCAAAAGCAAGCCGACGGAACTCTCGTACACGCCGAATTGGCGAGAGAACTCGTCGCGGTCGACCGCGGCGCCGGCTTCCGCCCGCAGGGAGTACTCCTCGAAGGCCAGGTCGACGATCAAGTCCCGGCAGTGATCCAACTCC
The DNA here is from genome assembly GCA_040877345.1 of Pirellulales bacterium. Lineage (GTDB taxonomy): Bacteria > Planctomycetota > Planctomycetia > Pirellulales > JAICIG01 > JBBDNX01. The sequence continues at coordinate 2,978 of JBBDNX010000812.1, read as the reverse complement.
GGATGCCGCCTCAACAACTCCTCGGCCGTAACTTGCTCGCCGCGCGCCCAGCCCTCCTCGATCCGCTTAATCAACTCCGCCGTCAGAGCCCGTTGATCTGCGGCTACAATCTGCGTCGACCCGGTTGACTGGCCGCTCATGAGCCGTCCTCGGGAAATCGATGAATCACCCGCTGGACCGTCCGAATGTGTAAACCCGTGCGGGCGGCGATTTCCGCTTGCGTCATTCCCTGCTGCCGCAGCCGGAAAATCTCCTGGTAGTGCAGCGGCAGCTTGCTCATCGTGCGGGCCACGGCTTCGTTCGTGGCCGCCACTTCGCTCGGTGAGGGGTCGCGGCCAGCCAACTGGATCGCCTCGTACTCGGCGGAGCCATCCAGCGAGCGCTCGCGGTTGACGTTGTATTTTCCAGTCTGCAACAAGCGGCGGAACTCCTCGATCACCTTGTTCTTGCCCGTGCCGAGCACGTAACGGGCCAACGACGCCGGCCCGTCCACCCCCTCTAAATTCGCCAGGTTGGCAAAAACTGAACTCCACACCGCCTGCGTGAAGTCGCTCGAATCGAACTGCCGCCGCATCTTCTTGTTCAGCATTCGGCGGACGGCACGCTCAACGTACTCTCCGTATTCTTCCACAATCTCGCGGGCCGCTTCTTGCGAACCGTTGCGCGCCCGCTCCATCAGCTCGACAAACCTTCTTTCCTTTTCTTTAACCCGGTCGGCGCTCATAACCCAAGATGCTAGCAAGAGTTCAAGGAAAACCCAAGCTCTTTTCGCTCTTTTCGACATTTCGCTTGAGACCCTCGCCCCACACCCTTATACTCATTCAACTGAGGCACCCGTCACTGCCACTACCGTTGGAGGAGCACTTGCCGTGAATCGACTCCTCGCCACCGTTGCCGCTTGCCTGGCCGCGGCGATCTTCGTCCCCTGGGCCCAAGCCGGAGATTTGCCCCAGGCCGATCCGCCCGCCCAACAGCAGCCCCCGCATCCCTCGAGTTCGCCCCAACCCGCAGAGTCGGCCGAGCCCAGGCCCGCCGCCGAAGCGGCCCGCGAGCTGCGCGCGGCGGTCCAAGACGCCCTGGCCCAATCCGCCTATCTCCGCAAGCCGAACTCCCGCCAAACCCGCCTGCGCGGCCAGGCCGAGCTCGAGTCCCTCGCCCATCGCCTGCTCGATCTGCACGGCCGGCTGGAGCAATCCGAGACGCTAGCCTCCAGCCAGCGTGCTCGGCTCAGCATCCACGTTCGCAGCCGGCTCTTGGCCCTGGCCGACGTGCTGGCGCGGCGCGCCGCCGACCAGGCCGGTGCACCCGTCGTGCCTTCGGCGCGCGACGACGACGAGACCGGCCAACGGACGCCGCCCGGAGCTGCCGGCGGTGCTGCCCAGCCCGGCGACCTCGGGCTGGAGCTGGTGGAATTGATTCAACGCACGGTCGCTCCACAAACGTGGGACGTCAACGGCGGCCAGGGAACCATTCGTTACTGGGCGCCGCTGCACGTCCTGGTGGTCCGCCAGACCGGCGAGGTCCACGGGCAAATCGGCGGCGTGGTTCGCGGCCTGCGGCGCTAGCGACCCTTGAATCAAGGTGGCATGATTCCTGAAGATTTGGATTGGTCGAATGAAAGCGAACACGTTCTCGTCTCCCTGTCTGCAGCGGTCGGCGTCGTCGAGCAACGGCATTACACTTTGAATTGGCTGGTCAACTTCTTGAATCCCAAAGACTGGGATCATGTGGAGACGCCAACATAGCGTGCCCAAACTAGCCGGTGTCTACTTTGAGGTTACCCGACCGCCATTCTTGGCGTACAGACACGAAACCGCCAGTCCCACGGCAAACAGGCCGATCGCCCACGTCGCCTCGACCGAGCGTTGGTCGTAAGCGTACTTGCAGCTCGAATAGAGCATGAACAACGAGCTGGCGCAAAAAACCAGGGGGGTCAGTGGATAGCCGGGAACGCGAAAAAAGCCCCTCCGGGACGGCTCGCGCCACCGCAGCACGAACAACGCCACGCCGACCAGCAGCAGGAACAGCCAGAACAGCGGCAAGCCGAAGATGACCATCTTCTCGAACCCGCTCCGCGAGCTGTCCGTCGCTTGAGAAAAACCGACCACCACCGAGAGCGTGATCAGCCCCTGCAGGACCAGCGACCGCAGCGGCGTGGAGAAGCGCTCGCTCCAAACGCCCAGCGGCGCGAACAACGCGTGTTCGGTCCCCAGCGCGTAGTAAATCCGCGCGCCGGTGAACACCATGCCGTTGATCGCTCCCAACGCCGAAATGCAAACCAGCCCGCTCACGGCCCGCGCCCCCCAGACGCCTAGACGGAGCTCGGCCACCTGGGCGGCCACCGCCTCGGCCTCCTGCGTGCCGCGAAAACCCAACGCGTACAGGAAGGCCCCGTTGATCAACAGGTAGATGGCCGTCACGGCGGCGGTCCCCAGCAGCAGGGCCCGCACGATGTTCTTTTCCGGCCGGCGCACCTCCGCGCCGACATAGGCGATGTCGTTCCATCCGCCATAGGCGTACAGGATCAGGATCATGGCGAATCCCCAGTTTGCCGGGGCGGCGGCAACCGGCTCGCCGGCGTCCGCCCCCCGCGCCGCCGGGACGGCCACAAAAAACCCCACCATGACCACGATCAACAACCCCAGGATCTTGGTCGCCGTCAGCACGTTCTGCGTCCATTTGCCCGTCGTGACGCCGGCCACGTTGATCGCCGTCAGTGCGATGACCGAGCCCGCCGCATACACCACCTGCCTGCCATCGCTCGCCAACAGCCGGTCGGCGTAATCGGCAAACACGAACGCCATGGCTCCGATCGACCCAGGCCGCACCACCCACAGCTCGGACCAGGCGAACAGGAACCCCATCCTTCGACCGAAGGCCCGCGTCAGGTAGACGTAGTCGCCCCCTTCGGCCGGATAGGCCGTGGCCAGCTCTGCATAACAAAGCGAGCCGATCAGCGCGAACGCGCCTCCGGCCAG
>JBBDNX010000811.1:0-9038 GCA_040877345.1 Pirellulales bacterium | reverse complement strand
GGGCTGCTCTGGCCGGGCCGCCGCCCCAGCGCCGGCCGGTGGAATATCGAGCTGGACCCCGATCGGCAATAAATCGGGACTGGCGAGCCGATGCCGGTTGGCCTCGAATATCTCCAGGAAACGCTCCCCGGATCCCAGGTACAGCCGGGCGATCGACGACAGCGTATCGCCATCGCGGATCGTGTGCCTGAACGAGCTGCCCGCCGCGGCAGGCGGCTCGCCTGCCCGCGCGATCGACCGGTCGCCTCCCGCTCCGTGCCAGGACGAAGTTTCAAAGGGCGGCCTTCGGCCTGCTCCCTCGGATGCTTCAGCCGGCTCATCTCCGGGCGCCCAAGCAGGGTCCAATGCGGCGGCCGGATGGTGCGGCGAGGCGTCGGCGGGAGCCATTTCGCCGGCTTGCTCGTTCAGATCGATTCGACCCAACGCGCGAGGCGCGGCGCCGGCCGGCGACGGACGCTCGGCCCTTGAATCTTGCGGGCCGGCGGCAGCCGGTGCCACCGGCTCGACGTCGCTGCCGGGCTGTCTGCGAAACAGCGTGGCCCCCACCAGGCCGGCCAGGAGCACGGCGGATACCAGGGCTATCTTGGCTCGACCTCGCGGCACCGATCCCCTCCCACTGCCAGTGGCACCCAAGTTCCGCGCCGGCTGGGCAATCCACCGTCTTCTTGTATCGGGAGCCGGCTGACGTCGACTCCAGCGGCGGCCAAGCGCGCCGGCCGCACCGTTAGAATGCGCACGGCTTCGCGCGCGGCAATGGAGTGTGGCGATTGCGCCGGCCATGCCGGACCGTCAGCGCCTGCTCTGCACTAGGACGAGGACCAGAGCAACCTGCGGACGAAACGCGCCAGCGGCGCCGTCATGCGGCTGGTGAAGCCTCCGGGCGCGGGAGCCGCCGGCGCCGGCATTCGCCGGTCCTGGCTGGCGCCTTGCGCGGTCGTGCCGCGGCGCCATCCGCGGTTCATCCAAATCAACACCGGCGTGGCAATGTAGACGGTGCTGTAGGTGCCGGAAATCGTGCCGACGACCAGCGTAAAGGCAAAGCCGTGCAGCCCCTGGCCGCCAAAGATATAGAGAATCACCACCACGATGAACACGGTCAACGAGGTCAGGATCGTGCGGCTCAACGTCTGGTTGATGCACAAGTTGACCAGCTCGGGCCCCAGTTCCGTGCTCTTGCCCCGCAGTTCGCGGATGCGGTCGAAGATCACGATCGTATCGTTCAGCGAGTAGCCGATGATCGTCAGGAAGGCCGCGATGATCGTCAGGTTGATCTTGAACGGCTCGATCAACACGAACCCCAGGTAGTTGGCCAGCCAGAGGCTCAGGGCCAGGGCTCCCAGAGCCACCAGCACGTCGTGAACCACCGCCAGCACGGCGGCAAAACCGAAGCTCACCTGCTGGAAGCGGATCCAGACGTAGACGATGATCAAAAACAGGCTCGCCAGCAGCGCGTAGCTGGCTTGCCACTGCGTGTTGGCGGCCACGCTGGCCCCGATCTTGTTGGACGAGGGGAAGACCGGTTCGCTGGCGAACTTTTCTTCGAGCTGGCCGAGCACCTGGCGGGTTTCGTCCGGCCCGAGATCGATTCGCAACGTCCACTGGGCAAAGCCGCGCGTAATGCCCTCCTCGTACTCGGGGTTGTCCAGGTCGAAGGGCACCTCGTCGGGCCCCTTGGCCGCCAGCACCGCTTGCAGCTCGCGGGCCAGCGTGTCGTGGTCGATTTTTTCCGTGAACTTCAGGGTGGCGCGCGTCGCTTCCCCGGGAGCAACCGCCGCGCCGCTCGTCGCACTGCCGGCGGCCACGGCGCCGGATTGGGCCTTCTCGGCCTGCTCGGATTCCCTATCGGCCTCATCGCTCTGGGCGCCGGAACCGGTGCTGGGCGGCTGAGGATCGGCCGCGGCGCCGGTGTTCTGCGCCAAGGTCGTGTTCTGCGCCAAGGTCGTGGGCGCCGATGTCGACGGCGCGCCGTCGGCCATGGCCAACAGCCCCTCGTCGGCGCGGGCCCGCAGCGCACCTTCGTCGGCGCTAGGCCGCTGGTCGGCTGGATCGCCGGCCCCTTGCCGGTCCTCCGCGGGCCGAGGCTGGCCGGCGGGCGGCTGTTCCCGGCCGGTGTCCGCGGCCTCGGGCTCCTCCTGGCCGCGCGGCGGAAGAGCTGCCAGGCTCCACTCGACGTGATTGAACGCCAGGTGGTGATTCGGCTCATCGAAGAGCGATTTCAGCTTTGCCTTGACCTCGTCGATTTCCGGCTCGGAAGTCACAATCAGAAACCGCTTGCCGGCCGGCTCACCGGAGATCTTCACATCCTGCACCGTGACGTCCGGCAAGTCCTGCACCCGCTGCCGCACGTAAGCGATCGATTGTGGTTCCTCGAAGAGCGCTTCCACCGAAACGCCCCCCGTGAAGTCGATGTCCAGCAGGCCTTTGCCGCGGGCCACCACGCCGGCCAGGCCGATGCCGATCACCACGATCGACAGGACGATGGCCGCCTTGCACTTGCCCACGAAATCGAAGTTCGGGTTCTCCAGGATCCTCAACATTTTGAGCTGCCTGATCCAACGCATTTTCTCCGAGACGTCGAAGACCAACCGCGAACAGGTAATGGCCGTGAACAGGTTCATCATGATGCCCAGGATCAACGTCACCGCGAAGCCCTTGACCTGGTCGGTGCCGATGGCATACAGCACGATGGCCGAAATCAGGGTGGTGACGTTGGCGTCGACGATGGTGGTCGTCGCCCGGTCGAATCCGTTGCGGATCGCCATCCGCAGCGTGGCCCCGCGTTTCAACTCCTCGCGCATTCGCTCGTAGATCAACACGTTGGCGTCCACGGCCATGCCCACCGTCAAGGCCAGGCCCGCCAGTCCGGCCAGCGTGAAGGCCGCGTTGAAGAGGATCATGAAGGCCACGATCAATAGCACGTTGAGCAGCAGCGCCAGGTTGGCCACCACCCCGGCGAAACGGTAGTAGACCATCATGAACAGCACCACGATGATCGTCGAAACCATCATGGCGCGGACGCCCTTGTCGATCATGTCGCGCCCCAGCGTGGGTCCGGTCAGCAGCCGGCTGGTGGGCTCCTTGACCAGCGTGGCGGGCAGGGCCCCGGCGGTGAGCACGGCGGCCAGGTCCTCGACCTCCTGCTGCGTGAATTCACCCGTGATCTCCCCGTCGCGGTTGATCCGCTCGCGGATGGAGGGGGCCGATCGCAGGTACCGATCGAGAACGATCCCCAGCGCGCGGGTCTTGTTGGGCTGGGCGGGGTCGGGCAGGTTGCGGCCGGTCAAATTGCCGAACCGGCGGGCACCGGCCGAGTCGAAGGAGAACTTGACGGCCGGCCTGTTGTTCTGGTCCACCCCCGGCGAGGCACTGGTCAGGTATTCGCCGGTGACGTTGAACGGATCCATCAACACCAGCACTTCCAGCTCGCCCCGTTTATTCAGGCGCGTGGCATAGTAATCGCTCGCCGCGTACCTGGCCGCCTCCTCCTTGGCCACCGGCACCCACTTGGCCACGACTTCCTGCGTGCCGTCCTCCGCCTCGTCGGTGACCTCGGTCACGTTGTCGAACTGCTCCCCGGTGGCCAGGGCGACGATGTCCTCGTCGTCATCGCGGGTGGCCAGGATGCGGAACTCCAGTTGGCCGGTCGTGCTCAGAATGTACTCGATCCGCCGCAGCTCGTTCTCGTCCGCTTCGGGAATCGAGATCTGGATCTCCCTCTCGCCGTAAGGGCGCACCGACACCTCGCGGATGCCGCCCGGATTGACGCGCTGAGTCACCTCCGTGACCAACTGCTCCATGTTGAAGTCGGCGTCCTCGACCTGGTAAATCAGGATCGCACCACCGCGCAGGTCGAGACCCAGCTTGGGCGGCCATCCCAACACCGTGATCGTCAGCCCGGCCACGATGGCGAACAACGCCACGCTGATCCGCCATTCGTAGTCCGGCATCCGCAGCACGCCGGCCAGGTAATGGCCCAGCAGCAGGGGGATCAGAAACACGGCGGCCACGATGCCGATCCGCGCCAAGGGAGACAGGCCCGTCTCGCCGGGACGCGCCGCCCGGCCGGCTGGATCGGCCGCGGGTTCGCCCGGCGGCTGGGCCGCTGCGCCGTCCGGCGCCGTCTGCCCCGGCAGCTCGCCGCTGACCGGCTGCTGCTCGCCGCTGACCGGCTGCTGCTCGCCGCTGACCGGCTGCTGCTCGGCCAGGCCCGCGGGCGGCGTTTGCTGGGCCAGGGAAATATCCGGCCCGCTTGCCAGCAGCGCGCCGGCCGACAGGCAGACCAGTGCCAGCACGAGCGCCCGCCAGGTCGGCCGCAGTCGGGCCGTCGATTGCTTTGCCATCATCTTGTCTCCAGGACGATGAGCCGGCGGGCCCACTGGCTTCGAATTCTTTCGAACCGCCTGTTCATCCTGTTTATTTTGCTTCTTTCTTTGCCTCGGCCCCCGTTTCCTCGCCCAGCACGCGGGCAATCGCCGAGAGGGTCAGCCGCAGCTTGGCATTCGAGGCCTCGTCCACGCGTATGGTCACTTCATCCGCGTCGGCCTGAACGCTCGTCACCACCCCGTAGATCCCGCTGCTCGTGATCACGCGATCGTTCTTCTTCAGACCCGCCAGCATGGCTTGCCGGGCCTGCTGTTCGCGCCGCATCGCCGGCCGGTGAATGACCATGATGTACAGCACGAAAATGGCCACGATCGTGAACAGCGGCATGGCCGACTGCAGGCCGCTCACCGGCGGCGGCCCGCCATTCTGGGCCAGCAAGGACCACGCGAGAAACACGTCCGATATCACCCACGACCCCCCTGAGGTCTGGAAGCCCCGCTTTTACGTGTCTGGGCCGCCGCGTCGCGGGGGAACCCGATAGGAACGGCCCAACGCGCAACATCCTGCCCGCGTATGCCGGGCATTGAAGTGGAGTCAAGTATCATAAGGCGAAGCGCCACAACCGACAAGGGCAAGGACGAAGGCAGAAGGCAGAATAGGAGCCGAAACGTACCCCGAATCTCCGCCGACGGCACCAGTTTTATTGGATCACCAAGGCCCTGCGTCATTTTTATGCCTTCTGCCTTCTGCCTTCTGCCTTCTGCCTTCTTACGTTTCCCAGGCCTTCAACTTGCTCTCGCGAAACGCCACAAAGCCGTCCGCGGCGATGGCCTGCCGGGCTTCGGCCAGCAGCCGCTGGTAATAAGTAAGGTTGTGGATCGACAACAGCACGGCCCCCAGCATCTCCCTGGCCATGAACAGGTGCCGCAGATAGCCCCGGCTGTGCCGGCAGGCCGCACACGGGCAACCGGGCTCCAACGGCCGCTCGTCGCGCTCGTATTTCCGGTTTCGCAGCCGCATCGGCCCCTGGTCGGTAAAAGCCAGCGCGTTGCGGCCGTTGCGCGTCGGCATCACGCAGTCGAACAGGTCGATGCCCCGTTCGACGGCCGAGAGCAGGTCCTGGGGCCGGCCGACACCCATCAAATACCGCGGACGGTGTTCGGGCAGGGCCGGCACCGTGAACTCGAGGACCCGGAACATCTCGGCCGGCGACTCGCCGACCGACAAGCCGCCCACGGCATAACCATCGAAGTCGAGCGCCCGCAGACGCTCGGCGCACTCGACCCGCAACCGCTCGTCCAGGCCGCCTTGCACGATGCCAAACAGCGCCTGGTCCCCGCGGGCGGCCGCCTGGCGGCTTCGCTCAGCCCACAACAGCGTCCGCTCGACCGCGTCGCGCAACTGCTGGGGCGGGGCCGGCAGCGCCACCACGTGATCCAGCGGCATGGCCACGTCGCTGGCCAGCGATTGCTGGATGGCGATCGCCCGCTCGGGCGACAGGGCCACGGTCCGCCCATCGATGTGCGAGCGGAACACGGCGGCCTCGTCGGTCACCCGTGTCATGGCAGCCAGGCTGAAGACCTGGAAGCCTCCGCTGTCGGTGAGGATCGGTCCGCTGAAGCCCATGAAGGCGTGCAGGCCTCCCAGCGCTTCGACCACTTGTTCGCCGGGGCGCAGTGCCAGGTGATAGGTGTTGGCCAGCACCATTTCGGCCCCGGTGCCCTTGAGTTGTTCGACCGTGAGTCCCTTGACGGTGCCCTGCGTGCCGACCGGCATGAAGGCCGGCATGCCGACGGACCCGTGGGGCGTGTCGAAGCGGCTGAGCCGGGCGGCACAACCGCGATCGACGTGATCGAGGTGGAACGCGAACCCTGGGCGATCAATCACCGCGCAATTTGAGCCCGTGTACGGAAAGCTTTTCGCGGACCTCGTTGAGGCTGGTAACGCCGAAGTTCTTGCACTCCAAGAGCTCGTCGCCGGTGCGGCGGATGAGATCGCCGATGGTGCTCACGCCCAAGCGGATCATGCACTTGCGCGCCCGGACCGAGAGGTTCAGGTCGGCAATCGGCTTGCCCAACAGCGCCTGCTCGTCGGGGCTGATGGTTTCCGGTTCAAAGCCCACCTCCACGACTTGCTTTTCTCCGGCCAACTGGCCGAGCTCCAGCCCCTTGGAGGCCATCATCTCCTTGATCTCGACCAGCGAGGTCTCGCCGAAGTTTTTGCTGGCGAGCAATTCCTGCTCGGTGGTCCGGCTCAGGTCGCCCAGCGTCAGCAGTCCCATCTTGTGCAGGCAATTGCGGCTGCGGACCGAGAGCTCGAAGTCGGTCACCGGCACGTTGAGAATCTGTCCCAGCCGGTCGCGGCGGCGCTGGGCGTCCTCGTCGTAGTACATGTCGCCCGAGGCCTGGGCGTCCTTGAAGAACAGCCTGGCCCGGCCATGGTTGGGAAACACGTCGAGGATCCGCTGGTAGCATTGGCGGGCGCGTTCGTACTGCTGACGGTCCTCGTAGAGGATCCCCAGGTTCAACAGCGCGCCGATGTGCGCGGGAAAGCGGCCCGCCGACCGCTGATACAGCTCCAGCGCCGTCTCGTCGTTGCCGCGGCGATCGTTTTCGAGTGCCAGCGCGAACAACGCGCCCGGGTGACGCGGATCGGCCTCGACGGCTCGCTCGAGCAGGGCCACGGCCTCAGCCGGGTTGCCTCCGATCGCGGCCACCGTGGCGCCGCGCTGATAGAGATAATCGGCGGTCTGCTCGATGGCCCCCGAAAGTCCGTCCAGCACGGCCAGGGCGCCCTTGGCGTCGCCCGCATAACGCAGGGCTTCGGCCCGCGCCAGCGCGCAGGCGCTCGCCTCGTAGCCGGACTTGGCCGCTGCCTGGTACGCATCGACCGCCTGCTTATACTCCTGCCGGGCGAAGTGCGCTCGGCCCAGGTAATAGTGTGTCAGGCCGGCGTTGTCGGCGGCGGAAAGCGCCTCGACCGCCAGCCGGTAACGGCCCAACAGGTAATAGCAAATGCCCAGTCGGACCTTGGCCGCCGCGGCGGTTGCCTGCTTGGCCTCCAGTTCCTGGACCGCCTCCCGCAGCAAGCGGTAGTTGGAGAAATCGGCGGCCAGCCCTTCGATCAATTGCCGGACTTCCGCCGGGCCGAACGACGGGCTGGAAACCACCAACTGTTTGAGGTCGAACTCCAAAGCTTGCGCCATACGCAGTTATCTCCCTTTGAATACGCAACACCGCGCTGGATTCCGGCGGTTGCAAAACCCAACAGCCAGCGGAGGGAGTCGAACCCTCAACCCCCGCATTACGAATGCGGTGCTCTGCCAATTGAAGCTACGCTGGCAAGCCTGGTAGGCAGTTAAGCGACACTTCCGGGTGTTGGGCGCAAAGGCGTCGCCCAGACTCAGTTTGCGCCTAAGCCCGTGAAGATACCACTCGCACCTACCGGCGGGAAGAGGGACCGGCAAGAGCGCAGACGCGCGAGACGGCCGGGAGGGCAGGAAACTGCGGAGTGGGGGAGAGCCCGGCTCAGACGGCTCAGACCCGCCCAAGCCGACCCGCGGCGCACGCCGGGTCGCCCGAAAGGGTGCCCACACGGCACCAGGGCGCAAAAAAAAACGGGGGCCTCTGACGTGCCACATACACATTGGCCATTGCTGGACGGTCAGGGGCAAGTCAGCCGTCCGGCTGATAGAGCGTCAGAGGCCCCGCGGGCCAGTTCACGGTTGTTGGGCCTTTGCAAACCCAAACCTGGCGAATGCATAATGCACTCGCTGTGCCAACACCCCAAGGACCGATGGCTGTCGCGAGCCGGAAAAATCCACAACTCTTTTAGCAATAAAATCTTATGAGAATCGCAGGCTGCAAGCCAGGTGGGTGGGGCTAGCACCGCACCCCCCAACCAGGCGGTTGCGATCCACGACAGTCGGCGCAAGATCGTGTTGCGAGTCGCACCAGCCGGCCCGATCGCGCCGGAGGGGCATCCGCCAAATCTTGAAATGAGACGAGACGAGCTTCCAATCGGCTCTTCCAGGCTCGCCCGGTAAACCGGGGCCGCGTCGTTTGCGTAATCACGGTGGGCGACCTGGCCGGCCGGCCGTTAACGGCGCACTCGCAGTCCGCTATATTACCGGCTCGCCCGCACCAGACCGACTAATTCGCTTGCCAGAGAATCCAGCCACCATCGGACCCTATCGTTGCGGCGGCAACCAGCCGTTGCTCGTGATTGCCGGCCCCTGCGTGATCGAAAACGAAGAACTGACGCTTTCGATCGCCGCCGAGCTCAAGCGGATCTGCCAACACCTGCCGGTCCAGTTGGTCTTCAAGGCCTCGTTCGACAAGGCCAATCGAACCAGCGTCGACGCCTTTCGCGGCCTGGGGCTCGAAGCCGGCCTGGCGATCCTGCGGCGCGCGCGGGACGCCACCGGCTTGCCGGTGACCACCGACGTACACGAATCGCAGCAGGCCGGCGCGGTGGCCAAGGTTTGCGACCTGCTGCAGATCCCCGCCTTCCTGGCCCGGCAGACCGATTTATTGACTGCGGCCGCTCGCACGGGCAGGGCCGTGAACGTGAAAAAAGGCCAATTCATGGCCCCCTGGGACATGCGGCACGTAGTATCCAAGCTCGAAAGTGCCGGCTGCCGGCATATCCTGTTGTGCGAGCGGGGCACCTTTTTTGGTTATGGCCGGCTGGTGAACGACATGCGTTCGATCCCC
>JBBDNX010000810.1:0-1685 GCA_040877345.1 Pirellulales bacterium | reverse complement strand
CCCGGGCTACCTGGCCTGGTACGTGCGGGCGCTCTTGGCGCGCGGCGAGGCGGCCCAGGCCGAGTCCTGGTTGGAGCAACTGGTCCGGCTCGAGCCCGACTCGGCCCGCACGGCCGAACTGCGCGCCGGATGGCTGGTGGCGCGCGGCAAATACGACGAGGCGATCGCGCTGGCCGAAGGCCTGTTGGCCAGCGAAGCCACCGAAGTGGAACCTGCCGACCTCGATCCGGCCGCCGAGACGCCGGGCAAAGCAGTCCGGCGCGTAACGGCCGGCGCGGTTGCCACGCTGCTGGAGCGGCTGGCCGAAACGGTCAAGGCGGCCGAAAGCCGGGAGCCGACCGCGGAGCAGATGGCGGGCAAGGCGAAGCTGCTGGCGGCCGCCGAACAACGATATCGCCAGCAGGCGGCCGCCGATCCGAACGGGTTCATGCTTCTGGCTGGGTTCCTTGCCCGGCAAGACAGGATCGATGAGGCCCTGGAGCTGTGCGAGCCCGGCTGGCACGCCCAGACGGCCGAGCCGGTAGCATTGCTCGCCGTTGGCATGCTGCGCAGCGCCACCGCGGATGCCCCGCACGTCGCCCGGGTGGAAGCCAAGCTCCGCGAGTTGGTCGAGCAGAAACCGGAGAGCCTGGCCCTGCTGGAGGCCCTGGCCAATCTGTACGACCTCAAGGGCGACTATGCGCGTGCCCAGCAGACCTACCGGAGGATCATCGCCCTGGATCCCAAGCACATGGTGGCGCTGAACAACCTGGCCTTGTTGAGGAGCTATAGCGGGCATGGCGTGCAGGAATCGCTGGCTTTGATCACCCGCGCCATTGCGGCGGCCGGCCCACGGCCCGTGCTGCTCGATTCGCGGGCCAGCATTCACCTGGCACGGCGGCGACCGCGCGAGGCGATCGAGGACCTCAACGAGGCCTTGGCCGACGGGCCCACGGCGGCAATGTACTTTCACCTGGCGCAGGCCCACCAGATGGCGGGCAACCGGGCCGAGGCGGCCGCGGCGCTGAAACAGGCCCGGCAGCAAGGCTTCGAGCCGTCGCAGTTGCACCCGCTGGAGGTCGAGGGTTATGAGAAGCTGGCCAAGGAGCTGGCCGGCCGGTAAGCTAAGCCATCATGGCCGCGAAGGTCGCCGTTGTCGGACGCTTCGATCCACGCTCCGCCTCGCTGGATCGGGTCCGGTTTTGCCTGACCCGCATGCTCCAGGAGCACGAGCTGCTGTTTCTGTCCGCGGCGGCGGGGATGCCGACCGCGCTGATGAAGACCTTGGATTGGGTGCTCTTGTGGCGCGATTCGCTCCTCTGCGAGGCCATGCCGATCTGGAGACAGGTCTATAAGCGGCGGGAGCGGAGCGGCGCGAGGATCGGCGGTTTGGGGATTGCCGTTCACGACGTGCCCCCCGAGCTAAAGCGCCCGATAGCCAAGCTGCTCGACGCGAGCGGCTTCTGCTTCGTCCGCGACGCGGCGACCCGCGCGGCGTTGAACGACCATGAACGCGTCGAGGTCTTCACCGACGTGACCTGGTGCTCCCCACTGCCGGACTCGCCCGCTTACCGGGAGACGGCCGACGTGGCCGTGCACCTGCGGCCCCATTTGCTCCCCGGATATGATCCGCACAAGTGGCTCGACCGGTTGGCGGGCTTCAGCGCGTTGCCGTTTCCGATGGATCTCTCCGACAGGCGGGAACG
>JBBDNX010000809.1:0-9073 GCA_040877345.1 Pirellulales bacterium | reverse complement strand
CTTCTGACCAGTCGTCGGTGGTTAGTGGCTAGTTGCTAGCGGCTACCAATGACGAATGACAAATGACAAATGACCAATGACCAATGACAAATGACTTCTGTCCTTAAGTCAGCTTTTCGATCAGGCTCACCAGCGGTAAGAACAAGGCAATCACGATAAATCCCACCATCACCCCCAGCACCACGATCAACAGCGGCTCCAGCAGGCTCAGCAGGCTTTCGGTCAGCACGGCCACTTCTTCGTCGTAGTTGTCCGCCACCTTGTAGAGCATCGTGTCCAGCTCCCCCGTCTCCTCCCCCACGTCGACCATGTTCACCACCAGGTCGTCGACGATCCGCTTGTTCATCCGCAGCAGGTAGATCAACACGCCGATCGGCCCGGCGATGAATAGGAACCAGAAAAACAGGGCCACCGGGCTGAACCGGGGCCGCGAGAACTCCTTCATCGGCTTGGCAATCGACTCGCCTTCGCGGATCGACTCGTAGACCCGGCTGTACATCCGCTCGAAGACGGCGTTGCCGCTCGTTTCGCGGGTGATGTTGAGCGCTTCCAGGATCGGCACGCCGCTGGCCACCAGCGTGCCCAGCGTCCGCGTGGTGCGGGCCACGATGTTCTTTTCCACGATCTGACCGAAGATCGGCATCTTGATCACAAACGTGTCCCAGCCGATCCGCCCGTGCTTGAACTTGCGGATCACCTTGACCATCAGCCAGATGCCCAGCGGAATCAGCGGAATCGTGTACCAGTAGGTCACGCAGTAGTTCGAGATGTCGATCAACAACACCGTCATGGCCGGCAGCGTGGCGTCGAAATCCTCGAAGATGGCGATAAACGCCGGCACGATCTTGATCATGATGAACGTCAAAATGCACACGGCCACCAGCACCACCACGATCGGGTAGATCATCGCCCCCTTCACCTTCCGCTTCAGCGACTGCGCCTTCTCCTGGAACTCGGCCAGCCGGCGAAGGATGATCTCCAGCGCGCCGCCCGCCTCGCCGGCCTTGATCATGTTGCAGTACAGCCGGTCGAACGCCTTCGGGCTCTTCGACATCGCCTCCGACAGCGTCGAGCCCGACTCGATGTCCTCGCACACGTCGATCAGGCTGTTCTTGAGCCGGCCAGGCCTCTGCTGCCCTTCCAGGATCCGCAAGCTCCGCAAGATCGGCAGGCCCGCGTCCTGCAGAATCGACAACTGCCGCGTGAACGTGGTCAGCATCTTGCCGTTCACGCCGCCGATCACGAACGTCTTGCCGCCCTTGCCCTTCTTTTTCTCGGCGGCCTTGCGGCTCCTCTTGACCGAGATCTTCGTGACGAAGTACCCCATCTGCCGGATGGTGGCCTGCGCTTCTTCCTCCGTCGGCGCATCGATGACGTCCTTGATCTCCTGGTTGTTGGCGTCCACCGCCTCGAATTGGTATGTCGGCATCGTAGTTCTTCGTGGTTAGTTGCTGGTTGCTGGTTGCTAGTGGTTAGTGGTTACTGCTTTCCAGTCCTCGCTTGCGCGTCGGGTTAGTATTACTCCGACCTCTGACTGAACTGCAAGTCCGCCGCAGGCGGAACCAATGACCAATGACCAATGACAAATGACTTCATGCCTCCACAATCGTCTCGCGGACCACTTCCTCCACCGTCGTCGTGCCGGCGTACACGGCTTCCATCCCCGCGTCGCGCAGCGCCACCATCCCGTAGCTGCACGCCTTGCTGCGCAGCTCGTCGGTCGAGGCGTTGCGCATCACCATGTCGCGCAGCTCGTCGTTCATGATCATCAGCTCGAACAACCCCACCCGCCCCTTGTAACCCGTGTTGTTGCACGCCTCGCAGCCCCGCCCGCGGTAAAACTTCTTGCCGGCCACGTCGTCCGGCGTCAGCTTCAAATCGGCCAGCATCTCCGTGCTCGGACGCGACTCGTCGCGGCAGTGCTGGCAAATCCGCCGCACCAACCGCTGCGCCAGGATCGCTTCCACCGTCGCCGTGATCAAAAACGGCGGCACGCCCATGTCGCGCAGACGCGTCACCGTGCCCGGCGCGTCGTTCGTGTGCAGCGTGCTGAACACCGTGTGACCCGTCAACGAGGCCTGCACCGCGATCTCCGCCGTCTCCGGATCGCGGATCTCCCCCACCAGGATCTTGTCCGGATCCTGACGCAAAATCGACCGCAGGCAGTGCGCGAACGTGTTGCCGATGTCCGGGTCGATCGGCACCTGGATGATGCCGTCCATGTCGTACTCCACCGGGTCCTCGGTCGTGATCAGCTTGTCCTGGATGTGGTTCAGCTCGTTCAAGGCCGAGTACAGCGTGGTCGTCTTGCCCGAACCGGTCGGCCCGGTCACCAGGATGATGCCGTTGGGCTTGTTGATCACCTCCCGGAAGCCGCGGAGCGTCTCGGGGTTCATACCCACGGCGTTCAGATCGAGCGACACCACCGAGCGGTCCAGGACCCGCATCACCACGCTTTCGCCGAACATCGTGGGCAGCACCGCCACCCGCAGGTCGATCGGGTGCCCCCCCACCGTCAGCTCGATCCGGCCGTCCTGCGGCAGCCGCCGCTCGGCGATGTCCAGGTTCGCCATCACCTTGATCCGCGTCGTGATCGCAAACGCCAGGTGCCGCGGCGGAGGCACCATCTCGTACAGCACGCCGTCGGCCTTGATCCGGATCTTGAACTCCTGCTCGAACGGCTCGAAGTGCAGGTCGCTGGCGTGGTCCTTGATCGCCAACAGCAGCACCATGTTCAACAGCTTCCGCACGGGGGCGCTGTCGGCCAGCGCCTCGACGCTCGTCAGGTCGAACGACCCCTCCTTCGCGGCCGCCGCCGCGGCCGCCGCCAGCTCCTTGTCGTCGGCCATGTCGCTGATGATCGACTCCACGCTGTCGCTGGTCGAATAGTAGCGGTCCAAGGCGGCCAGCACGTCGTGCTCGGTGGCCACGACGCCCTGCACGTCGTATCCCAGGAAGTTGCGCAGCTCGTCCAGCGTGCCCAGCTTCTGCGGCTCGCACATCGCCACGGTCAGCGTGTGGCCGCGGAAGCTGATCGGCACGATCCGGTACAAGTGCGCCATCGGCTCCGTCACGTAGTTCAGCACCTCCGGCGGAATGACGATCTCCGAAAGGTTGATCGCCTGCATCCCCATCTGCTCGGCCAGCGCCTGGGCAAGCTGGTCGTCGTTGATGAAGTTCATGCTCTCGGCGATGCGGCCCAGCATCTCGTGCGGCCGCTGCTGCTGCTCGTCGAGCAGCATTTCGAGCTGGTCGTCGTTGATGAACCCCAGGTCGACCAGAATTTGTCCGATACGCCGAATAGCCATTTGGTTCTTAGTGCTTGGTTCTTAGTGCTTGGTTCTTAGTGCTTAGGTATCAGTTTTCCAGTCCTCGCTGGCGCGTCGGGTTGGTGTCCTTCGTCCTTCTGCCTTCTGCCTTCCTCTTTCTGCCTTCCTCCTTCTGCCTTCGTCCTTCTGCCTTCATTCGTCTTCATCCTCATCCTCGTCCTTGTCCTCGCCGGCGCGGCCGTCGCCGTCGTCCTCGTCGAACATCCCGCGTTCGGCCCGGGCGATGCGGGCCAGCAGCTCGTCGGGCCGGTGCGACTTGAGCATGATCTCTTCCTTGGCCACCAGGCCGTCGCGCCACAGCTTGAACATATGGTCGTCCAGCAACTGCATGCCCAGCTTCTGTCCGGTCTGGATCGACGAGTTGATGCGGAACGTCTTGTTCTCGCGGATCAGGTTGGCAATCGCCGCCGTCACCACCAGCATCTCGTAGGCGGCGATCCTACCCCCGGCCAGCCTGGGGAGCAGCGTCTGCGACAGGATGGCGATCACCGCGGTCGATAACTGCGTGCGGATCTGCTCCTGCTGTTGCGTCGGAAACACGTCGATGATGCGGTTCACCGTGCCCTGGGCCCCGGTGGTGTGCAGCGTGCCGAAGACCACGTGCCCGGTCTCGGCCGCCGTGATGGCCGCCTCGATCGTCGCCAGGTCCCGCAATTCGCCCACCATGATCACGTCAGGGTCCTGCCGCAACGATCGCCGGATCGCCTCGGCGAAGCTGGGCACGTCCACCCCCACTTCCCGCTGGTTGACGGTCGAAACCTTGTGGCTGTGGTAGAACTCGATCGGGTCCTCGATCGTGATGATGTGGTGGTCGATCGTCTCGTTGATGTAGTTGACCATGCTGGCCAGGCTGGTCGTCTTGCCCGAGCCGGTGGGCCCGGTCACCAGAAACAGCCCGCGGGGCCGCATGATCAATTCCTTGCAGACCTTGGGCAGCCCCAACTGCTCCATGGACAGGAAGGTGTTCGGGATCTGCCGCAGCACGACCCCCACGTTCCCCTTCTGCTTGAACACCGACACGCGGAACCGGGCCGCCGCGCCGAAGGCGAAGCCAAAGTCCGTGCCGCCCACCTCCTGCAGCTCGGTCTGGCAGCGGTCGGGCGTGATGCTCTTCATCAGCGCCACGGTGTCCTCGGCCGTGAGGACCTTCGTCTCCAGCCTCCGCATCCGCCCGTGCAGGCGGACCACCGGCGGCTGACCCACGGCGAGGTGCAGATCGCTGGCCCCTTGGTTGACCACCGTCTGCAGCAGCTTATCGATGAGGATCGTACCCATGAAGCGCCGACCGGACCTTCACTTGCCGCGCCCCACCGTTGCGATTATTCGCGGTGCACGGCCGAAGGATCAAACAAATCGTCGAATCTGGCCGGCCCGTCGGGCAACGTCGCGACAAGAGCTGAACTGAACTTGATTCCAGAGTCCGTTCGACCGCTACGCGGATCCCTGCGGAGAAGATGGGATATGACGAAATGGATCTATTAATCCCAGAATACCTATCTTATCACGACGCGCCCCCCTGCCAAATACCGTTCTCTCGCACCGTTTCCCAGCCACCCCCCTTACCGGTCGTCCGTCCGCTTTGCCACCCGGAACACCTCTTCCAGCGTCGTGATCCCCTTCATCGCCTTCTGCAGCCCATCCTGGTACAGCGTGTGCATTCCTTGTGCTATGGCGGCCTTGCGCAATTCTTGGGTGGGCGCGCCCTGGAACGCCAGCTCTCGGATTCGGGAGGTCATCAGCAACAGCTCGAAGATGCCCAGCCGCCCGCGATAGCCGGTTTTGGCGCAGTTGGAGCACCCCTTGCCTTTCATAAAAGTCGCCGTTTGCGCAACCTCCGGCGGCAACCCGGTCGATTCCAACGTGGCCGCCGACGGCGTGTACGTGTGTTTACACTTCGGGCAAATCACACGCACCAACCGCTGGGCCAGGATCGCGATCACGCTGCTGGCCACGAGGTAAGAGGGGACACCCATGTCGACCATCCTTGTAATGGCTCCGGGCGCATCGTTCGTGTGCAGCGTACTGAATACTAAGTGTCCAGTCAGAGATGCTTGAATTCCCATCTCCGCCGTCTCCGTGTCACGCATCTCACCCACCAAAATAATGTTCGGCGCCTGACGCAGCATCGATCGGATGATCCGCGCAAAGTCCAGACCGATGTTGTGACGCACCTCCACCTGGTTGATCCCCGGCAGGTAATACTCCACCGGATCCTCGGCCGTGATGATCTTGCGGTCCGGCCGGTTCAGGTCGTTCAACGCCGCGTACAGCGTCGTCGTCTTCCCGGAGCCGGTCGGCCCCGTGACCAGGATGATTCCATTGGGACGCTTGATCAGGTTCTGGAACGTTCGGAAGTCGTCCTCCGACAGGCCCAACTGGCGGACGCCCACCTTGATGCTGTCTTTGTCGAGGATCCGCATGACCACGGTCTGGCCATGGTTCGACGGCAGGACGCTGACCCGCAGGTCGAGCTCTTTTTCGCCCAGCGTGACCTTGATCCGCCCATCCTGGGGGCGGCGGCGTTCGGCGATGTCGATCCTTGCCAGGATCTTGATGCGCGAAAGGATGGCCCCCAGCAGACGCCGCGGCGGGCAATCCCGCTCCTGCAGCACGCCGTCGATCCGGTAGCGGACCCGCACCCGGTCTTCAAACGGCTCGATGTGGATGTCCGAGGCCCGCAACTGGACCGCTTCGGTGATCAGCAGGTGTACCAGCCGCACGATCGGGGCGCTGGTTTCGTCCACCGCTTCTTCGGTCGCCGTGGCCGCTTCTTCCGTTTCCGTGAAGTCGATGGCCGTGTCGGTGAACTCCTGCAGCATCGAGTCGGCGCTTTCGCCCTCGGTCAAGCCATAATGCCGGTTGATGGCGTCGACGATGCTCTCCCGCGGAGCCAGGGCGATTTCCACCTTGCAATTCAGGATAAACCGCAGCTTGTCCAGCGTCTCGAAGTCCATCGGGTCGCTGACGATGACCTTCAGCGCTCCATCGTGCTGCGCCATGGGAAGAATCGCGTTCTCGCGGGCCACCGATTCGGGCACCAGCTCGATCACCGAGGGAGGGATCACCACTTCAGACAAGTTGACGAAGTCGTAGCCATGTTCCTCGGCGATCGCCCGCATCACTTCTTCGCTCGTGGCATAGCCCAGCCGGACCAGCGAGTCGCCCACCTTCGCGCCCGACCCCCGCGCCATCTGCTGGGCCTCGGCCAACTGGTTGCTGCTGATGACCTTTTGACGGATCAGGATGTCGGTGAAATCACCCATGCTAGTGGCCACGGCAAGCTCCACGCTGGTCTGGATAGGGAACCCTCTTCCGCCCGGGGCAGGCGGGCGAGAGGGGCGAACGCCCCGGTCCCAAGTGCAATAAGCCCAAATGCAATAAACCTTGTCACCATCTAGGTTAATGACGGCGACACCGCCTGTCAAGGAAGCGGACGGGAGAGACAGGAAGGGCCAGCCGGGGCAAGGGCCAGCCGGGGAAAGGGCCAGCGGGGGACGACCTGCTCCCCTTTACATCTTACATCGCTCCGCTCTCACTTGATGGAAGCGGACCATTCGCTTGCGCGTTCGGCCGACAGAAAGCGGAAGGCCCGCCAGGCCGACTTGCAGCACGTCAGGAGGCAGAGGTCAGGAGGCCAGCAGTTCCGCCAGAGGCGGACTTACAGCACAGGCAGAGCGTCAGAAGGCAGCGGCGCCCCGGCCGTCTTCGTCTCCCCCCTTCCCCCCATCGCCCCTTCCCCCCATCCCGATCGCCCGGCGGGCCAGAACCACCGCCCGGGCCTGGTTGCGCAGCTCGCCGGCGATGCGGTGGATCTCGTCCGCCTGGTCGAACAGGTCGGCTTCTTCGAGCAGCTCGGCCGTGCGGGATAGTTCGCGGCTCGACTTCCGCAGAATTTCGATCCGCGACGCGGCCTGCTCCGCGTCCAGAGCCGGCCCCTCGCACGCCACCCCCTCGCACGATGGCTGCGCCGCTGCCGCGCACAGCGGCGAACCGGCGGGACACGTGTCCTCGGGTCCCTGGGAAATCCCCGCCGCGACGTGCTCTTCGTCCAACGCCTGGATCCATTCAACGAACGTCTGCGGCGACGGCTCGAATTCCCCCTCGTCCGCCTCGGAAGCGTCACCCGACGCTTGGTCGTCGAAGCTGGTTCCACGCAAGGCGTTCGAGCCCAGCCGCTCGCGCACCTGCACCAGGATGTTGGCCGTTTCCCCGGGCCGCAGCCGATGCCGCTCCTGCTTCGAGACCTTCCCCGCCTCGCCGCGCGGGCCCCCCAGCAGCCGGCTCGACGTCCGGCCTTGCGCCTCGAGCGCCAACGAGAACAGGCCGGGCCGCTCCTCCGCTGCGTGTGTGTGGCCGCAGAGTGGGCACTGGTCTTCCGCGGCCTGGCTGGTCCAGACCGACAGCGGCCAGCTCTTCAAGACCTGGTTGAAGAAGGGCGAGGCCGTTCGGCGTTCATCCTCCTTGGAGGCTTGGGCTGCCCAACGCAGCCCCGGCTGTCGGAATTCGTCAACCGGTACGAATTCGTCGTCGATCGTGGGCAGCCCCGGCAGCTCGACCGCCTGCTCCTGGGCTCGTGCAAGCAGCGGTGCGTTGGCCAGTGCCAGGCAACTGGCGAGCGAGAGCAAGGTTCGGGTCCGATTGCCGCTGGAACGCAACATCGATCACCTCCTTGGGATGCGGACCGGCCCATGCCGGCCGGATTGGGCCGCGGATTACGGGGCCGCGGATTATAGACCGGCCGCTCGAAAGCCGAAACGCCAGTTCGGCCCCTGCCAGCTATGCGGCAATGGCCGCCCGGTCCTGCTGCCCCCTTCGGTGTTTGTCTTCCTTCCTCGTTGTTCCGCGGCGTCTCCCGGCTCTCCGCAGCGCCGTGCCTCGTTCATATACAAAACAAAATTACGTACATAAATTTGTACAACACCCCTTGACATCCGGCCCCCGTCCCCGGTATGGTTAAGCAGTGGCTGGCGGGCGGTGTTGCGCCTGGCGGGCAGTGTTGCGCGCAGTCGACGAGCGCCGTCATCGTTCCGATTAAACCAAGAACCAAGAACCAAGAACCAAGAACCAACTCCCCGTTCCGAGTTCTGACCCTTCGAGTTCTGACCCTTAAATCACCGAAAAACGGGAAACAACTCAACCCACAGGCCGGAGGCTGCAGGCCGGACGTAGGCAGTTCCGCCGCGACTTACAGCAAGCTTCGTGGACAGTGCGACGATCGACCCGCAGCAGTGGTTAGTGGTCAGTGGCCAGCTCTGAGTTCTTCCGATTAGATCACCTAAAACTGCCGAACAACTCAAAATCCGCCCGGCGCCGAAGGGGCCGATGCCGGCCCGCTGACGTGAAAAGCGGCCGACTTAAGATGACGTGTTCAGAGGGGAGGGTTGCCAGATGAACGCGCGCCGCGCCGCGGCGTCGCTTCCTTCCCGGCCGCTCCCCCGGCCGGTCCGCTGCCCAAAAACAGACCGGCCGGGGGGGCGCTGGCCCCCAGCCCCGCCGTCCCGACCTCCGGCGCTGCGCCATCCCAAACCCCATGGCGCGAGCGCCTCGCAGGTACCCGTATCTTTAGATGCCCAACGCCGCCTGGCGGGGCGCGCTTTTTTTTAAGAAAACATGGCTGCTGCCCCACGTACCCTTGGTTCCCTTGCGCTGACTGCCCCGCTCGTGCAGCTTGCGGCAACGTGCCGGCAGGCTTAAAGTGAAGCGGGGCCAACGGATCGGACTCGTAAAACCATGCGCGCTGCCCT
>JBBDNX010000808.1:0-1692 GCA_040877345.1 Pirellulales bacterium | reverse complement strand
CTACATGTGCGCCCCAAGCCCGGCTGGAAGCCCAAGTCGGGTGAGCAGCGGGCCGTACCACTCAGTCTAAAGCTGTATGCACTGCTAAATTCGCTGCCCCGTCAGTTCCGCTGGGTTGTAACCATGCCGGCCTCATCAAAGTACCCCAAACCCGGCCGCCAGTGGACAGAGCGGCGACTGCTCATTGCCCTCAAGAAAGTCCTAAATGCCGTCGGACTAAGTGGCGTATTGCACACGTTTCGACACAGCTTCATCAGCCGGGCGTTGCTCAGCGGCATCCCGCTGTCCGTCGTGCAAGAGTGGGTCGGTCACCTCGACCCGACGATTACCCGGCTGTACACGCACGTCCATTGCGAGGCTTCTCAGGCGGCGATGGCCCGCTTGTCGTCGTCGGGGATTACCACCCAGTCCGAGGGGCGTTTTACCGACCCCTAGTTCAAGTAACCGCGTCGGCGAAGTAGCACGTTTTCAGCACAGTTAGGAGAAAATAGAAATTGCCTCAATCACAAACTACTATCCTGAAACACTTTACAAGGGCTCTGTCAGCCACGAGCGGAGAGGACAGGATTCGAACCTGCGGACCAGTTACCCGGTCACGGGTTTAGCAAACCCGCGCTTTCGACCACTCAGCCACCTCTCCAAACGGTCGAAGTGCAACCCGGCCAAACCAGCCAACGCCAAAGCCAAGCGGCCGGCCGCACTCTACGCGAATTCTAGGCATTCGGCCGCCTCCTGCAAGGGATCTTCCACCCCCACCCGCCCCTGCCCGCCATGGCCCCAAGTGACGAGAATCTGCCGAGAATGCGGCGCAGCGGCCGGCCGGCGGACCGCGGGAAGCGGATTGTACCGGCCGTGCCGCCCAGACCCGCCCCGCCGCCGAAATTCCTTGCAAATTCGACAGGCGACAACCGGACCGCGCCGGATTAGAGTTGTAATAGCGCCCCAGAGTAGCCCTCATCCCGGCGCGCCGGGACGTGAGGTAGCTGCCCGATTTTCGACGTAGCACCAGAGCTCTGGCGGAACTGGAACCCCCCGAATTCTGGCGAATCCGGCTACGCGAGAGTTCTGCTACCTGAAATCGCCTTGACTAGCTAAATAAGAGGACATCCCGCGGTGAACACTCGTTGTTGCATCTGGCTGCTGGCGGCGATCGGTTGGTCTTGCCTCGATCGACAGCTTTGGGCCGCCGACCTCAACGAGCGCAACGAAACCGCGGCCGCCGCCGACGCAGGCCGACCTGACGCCGGCCGGGCTGGCAACGATGCGGACGGTCTGGCCGGGGCCGAGGCGGCACGCCTGGCCAGCGAGCGGCTGGCGGCGCTGGAGTCGATCACGGCCGCAGACATCCAACGCCACGTGGAGGCGCTGGCCGACGACACATTCGAAGGCCGCGAGGCGGGCAGCCGGGGAGGGCGGGCAGCGGCCGGCTACCTGGGCCGCGAGTATCAGAAGAACAAGCTGGCCGGCGGAGGCACGGGCGGCGGCTACTACCAGGTGTTCGGCCCGCAATACCGCAACCTGCTGGGCCTGCTGCCCGGCAGCGATCCGTTGCTGGCCGACGAGGTGATCGTCGTGGGGGCCCACTACGACCACGTGGGCTACGGCAACGCGACCAACAGCTACGGCCCCGTCGGATACATCCACAACGGGGCCGACGACAACGCCAGCGGCACCGCAGGGCTGCTGGAGGTG
>JBBDNX010000807.1:0-1692 GCA_040877345.1 Pirellulales bacterium | reverse complement strand
AGGGGGCGACCGCCCCGTCGCGCAGCGACTTCTGGGGATCGGGCACGATCAGATCCAGGTCGATGTCGATCACGTTGCCGAAGCCCTCGCACTCGGGGCAGGCCCCCAGCGGGCTGTTAAAGCTGTACAGCCGCGGCTGCGGCTCAGGATACTCGCGCCGGCACTGATCGCAGGCCAATCGGGCGCTGAATGCAATCCGCCGCCAGGCACGCCCGTCGATCGAGACTGTTTCGGCCGACGACAGCTCGGCCGGGGCCGCGGCCTGGCCATCATCTTCCACCAGCAGTTGGCAGACGCCGCTGCCCTGCTGGAAGGCGGTCTCCAGCGAGTCGTGCAGCCGCTGCGGAGCCGCCCCGCCGGTAAGGCGATCGACTACGACGTAAGCGGTCTCGCCGTCGGCGCCGTCTGCGGCCGGCGCGTCGCACCGATCGAGCGTGTCGGCCTGGTCCAATGCCAACAGCCGCCCCGACTGCACGATCCGCACAAAACCCTGCTGCGACAAGGCGGCCGAGCGCTGGGCGAATGTTTCGGGCGCCAGGCGATCGGCGGCAAACGCGACCAGCAGGCGAGTGCCCGCGGCAAGCTGCCCCAGCCAGGCGGCCACGCTCTGCGGCGTTTCGCGCCGCACCTCGCGGCCGCACTGGAAGCAGACAAGCGTGCCGATCTTGGCGAACAGCAAACGCAGGTAGTCGTTGATCTCCGTGGCCGTGCCGACGGTGGAGCGACTGGAGCGGTTCGAGTTCTTGCGGGCCACCGCGATGGCCGGGGCAATGCCGTCGATCCGCTCGGCGGCCGGCTTTTCCAGCCGTTCGAGGAACTGCCGCGTATAGGCCGAAAACGTCTCGATGTACCGCCGCTGACCCTCGGCATACAGCGTATCGAAAGCCAGGCTGCTCTTGCCGCTGCCGCTGACCCCGCACAGAACGATCAGCCGCCGGTGCGGCAGGTCGAGGTCGATCGAGCGCAGGTTGTGCACCTCGACCCCGCGGAGGCTAATCGAACGCTCAACCACCGACACTGCTCCCAGGGGACCGGGGACAACAAAGACCCAAATTACGATTCTACTTAGGTCCGGCAGCGGCGGCCAGCGTGGCGGCCAGATTGTCAAACCACCCGGCCCGACCTAGAATTTGGTAGGGTTTTCTCGCGTCTTTTATCGACGGCTCGACCATGCCGCCGGCCTTCGCCAGCGACGTCGAATTCCACAAGCTGCTGGCACGTCGCGACGACGTGGACCTGGTGCGGCTGATGCTGGAGTACGCCGCCGATGCCTACCCCGGGCTCGACCCGGCCGCCTGCCTGGCCGAGCTCGATCGCCTGGGCCGCCTGGCCGACGAACGGCTGAGCTCGCGCT
This sequence comes from Pirellulales bacterium, assembly GCA_040877345.1. Lineage (GTDB taxonomy): Bacteria > Planctomycetota > Planctomycetia > Pirellulales > JAICIG01 > JBBDNX01. The sequence continues at coordinate 338 of JBBDNX010000807.1, read as the reverse complement.
CCGCCGGGCAAACGCTCCGCGAGCGGCTGGCCGTGATCAGCGAGTTGCTGTACGCCGACGAGGGCTTTCGCGGCAACACCGACGCATATTACGACCCGCGCAACAGCTATCTCAACGAAGTGCTCAACCGCCGGCTGGGCATCCCCATTTCATTGGGCATCGTGTACCTGGCCGTGGCGGCCCGGGCCGGCCTGGCAATTCATGGGGTCGCCGCGCGCGGACACTTTGTCCTGGGCTGCTTCGAACGGGGCGAAACGTTGTACGTCGATCCGTTCTCATTGGGCACCGTGCTAGACCGCGAAACGTGCCGCAGCCGGATCGAGCAGTTGCTCGGCGAG
>JBBDNX010000806.1:0-9140 GCA_040877345.1 Pirellulales bacterium | reverse complement strand
CATCATGCCGGCCAGGTGCGGCAGGTTCTCGGCCAGCTCAATCCCCGGTACGGAAGTGGAGATCGCCCTGGTCTCGCCCCCGTTTTCATGTCCCGGTTTGGGGTCGAACGTTTCGAACTGGCTGGGCCCCCCCTGCATCCAAAGCAGGATGCAGGCCATGCCCCGGCGGCGCAGCTCGTCGGCCCGCAGGCTGACCAACTCGGTCCAGGCGAAACTGCCGGCAGCCAGGCCCGCGGCCGAAGTCACCCGCAAGAAATCGCGGCGGCCCACGACCCCCTGACGGCGCACCGCCAGACCAACGTGATGGCGTATCTCTTGGCTCATGGTGGGGAGGTTCCTGTCGAGGGGTTTTTCTGCTTGGTTGAGCTGGTACAGCCGCTTTGATCAATGGCGCAGCACGAACTCGGTCCGGTTCAGCAAGGCCCAGAGGATGTCTTCGAAGGCCTCGCCCCTGTCCGGCGCGGACCGCACGTGAACTAGGCAGGCGGCCAGCTCCTCGTTGCTTGGCTCGCGGGCCAGGCATCGCAGATACAGCTCCAGCACCACTTGCTCGTTGTCGCTGGTGGTCCGCAGCACGCCCCCCAGCATGCCGCGTGGGTTGGCGGCATTGATGGCGGCGGAAATCAAGGGCGAATTCATCAACAATAGCGCTTGGGGAATCGAAGCGGCCACCTCGTCCCGTGGATCGCTGGGGTCGTAGCCGAACGTCGCGGCGAACTGCATCCGCGGTCCGCCGCGGCCGTAGGGACCGGCCATGCGGCCGCGCCGCTGCCCCTCGGGATTCACGCCGAGGGCCGCGGTGAGCACGTCGAACACCTGGTCGCTGCGCAGTGGCTGCGTGCGGTTGGCCAGAAACGGGGTCTCGTCGGGATTGCGGCGGGGCCGGCACTCGCGCTGATAGGCCTCGCTGGCGGTGATGGCCGCAAACAGCCATTTCACGTTATACCGGCGGGCAATAAACTCGCTGGAGAGGAACTCCATGGTGGCCGGCGCCGAGCAGCTCCGGTCGGGGCCCAGGTCGTCGACCGGTTCGTAGAAGCCTTCGCCCAGCAGTTCGGCCCAGATGCGGTTGACGAAGGCCCTGGCGAACCAGGGGTTGCTCTCGGCGGTCATCCAATCGGCCAGCGCCGTGCGGCGGTCGAGGTCGCTGGTGCCGGTCTCGAGCTGTGCGCCGGTCAGGAAAAACGTGGGCGTCATCAGCGTTCCCTGGGCGCTGGGGTCCGCAAGGTCCGGCATGTGATGTTCCAAGGCGCCTCGCCGGTTGCCCGGCCGGCGTCCAAGGCCGCCACGGTCCTGGGAGACCACCTCGAAGGTGCGCATCATGCCATCGCGGACGGGCCTCAACGCGATGCGTGGAAAGAAGGCGGCCAGCTCGTGAAACTGCTGCCGCTTCCAGCGATCGGTGGGATGGTCGTGGCACTGGGCGCACTGGATCTGCACGCCCAGGAAGATCCGCGATATCTCGGAGGCGACCTCGGCCGTGTCGCCCATCTGGGCCATGATCAGGCCGGTGTCTCCCTCCACGCGGACGTCGCCGGTCGCCTGGACGAACGATCGGGCGATCTCGTCCCACCCCGCCCCCGAGTTGAACTGGTCGGTGAGGTAGTTCTCGACGGTGCCGGCGGCTAGCAGCGCCCGCTCGTCGCTGCGGCGATAAAAAATCACGTCGCGCCAATAACGGGCCCAGGTGCGGCCGAACGCTTCGTCGGCCAGGAGCCGCTCGGCGGCCCGCGATCGTTTATCGGCCGAGGGGTCGAGTGAAAAGGCGGTCACCTCGCCGGGAGTAGGCAGGCGGCCCGCCAGGTCCAGCGTCAAGCGCCGCAAGAACACCTGGTCGGAGGTCAACGGCGCCGGCTCGCTCGTCCCCTGGGTGGGGCTGCTGAACACCTCTTCGGCCAGCAAGCCGTCGATCCGCTCCCCTGCCGCGAGCGCGCCTGCGTGGAAGGAGCCCGTTTCGGAGCCGGCCGGCTCCTGGGCTCGGCCTTCGACCAGGAGCAGAATCGACAGGCCGGTGACGGCCACGGCCCCAAGTGACACTCGCCTCATGGCATGTCCTCGACTTGGCGAATCTGTGTGCCTTCGTTTTCGGCCCCCGGCGAACGAACGATTGGCCCGCTTGCGGCATCTAACCCCACAGGGGGCCTGCAAGTTTCGGCAGGGGCCTCTCAGCGGCCGCCCCAGTATAGCACAAGTGCAGGCTGCAAGCTGTAGACTACATGTGGCGGGCGTGTGGGCTAAGGTGAGCGGAGCGATACTGCACAAAGGAGCATGCCTTTTGAACATCTCGTCTCGCACTCCGGAAGGGCTTCCGAATCGCTGCCCCATCTGCGGCCGCCGCGTGATTCTGGAACCGTCGGATCCCACCGGCGACGCGCCGTGCCCGGACTGCGGGCATCTGCTGTGGTGGTTTCAACAGCGCTCCGGCGGCGAGTCGGGTGCAGCCCGGCAGGTATCGCTCGACTCCAGCTTCGTGGACGATTTGGGATCCGACTCGCTGGACCTGGTCGAGTGGGTGATGGAACTCGAAGAGGAGTTCGACATCGACATCCCAGACGAGGACGCCGCGCGGATCACGACCGTCGGCCAGGCAATCCAGTACATCGAAGCGCGAAAGCGGGGTGGCGGGCTCGGCGGAAGTCTTGTGCTGCCGGAGTCACCCATGGTCGAAGCAAGCCACCCTGCTCGCCGCGGCATCCCATGGCTATTGATCTTGGCCGCGGTCGTGATCGGGTTGCTGCTGTTCGCCTTGCTGAGCGGCCGATCGCTCACGACTAGTTTCAAGGCGACAAACCGTCCCATCGAGGAAGGCACCTGGATCGGATACGACGGCCAGGCGCTGTTGAAAAAGCTTGGAAATCCAACGCACGTATACAACCGATACGAGCCCGTCGGCTTGGATGCACCCGCCAGAATCCCCGCGCCCTGCAAGACATGGAGGTACGAGCACGAAGATGGCCTTTTGTACATCTGGCTCGAAAACTCGAGTGGCCCGTTTCGCTGCCTCGATTCGTTGTGGTTCGACAAGGGCGTGCAGTTCTGAAGCTGCCGCTGGCCTTTCCAGGCTGCCGCTTTGCGCCAGCCGCCTTCCCTGAAGCCTGCCTTATTGACAGCATTTCGGGGAGAAGCCCGGGCTCTCCAAAATGCCTATTTTCTCTTTCCTGGCCCGCGAATCCATGTTACAAGAAACTAAGGTATAAGGGCTTACGATGAGAGGCCAGCCAGTGCCCAGGCGCTGACGGGGATTTGGTACTCGAATTGCTCCTGGTGAGTGGGGCCTCTCGGAACCGACGAATCGAGGAGTGCGATGCTTTTCCGGCATTGGATGCTCGTCGAGGTTTGATGGGGCCCGGAGACGAAAGCCGAAGCCATGTTGCCTTCGATCCTCATCACCGACGACGATCGCGATTTTCGCGAGACGCTGCGCGGCGTCTTCGAGCCGCAAGGGTTCCGCACGCTGCTGGCGGGCGACGGGGATGAAGCTCTCGACATCGTCCGCCGCGAGGACGTGCACCTGCTGCTGTTGGACATGCACATGCCCCGGCTGACAGGCCTGGAAACGCTGCGCCTGGTCAAGCAGTTCAAGTCCCGGCTGCCTTGCATCCTGCTCTCGGCCAACGCCGATGCGCTGCTGGTCGAGCAAGCCATGCGGGCCGACGCCTTCTCGTTCCTCTCCAAGCCGGTGAGCCGGCAGAAGATCACCGCCACGGTCTGGCTGGCGCTCCAGGGCACCTTCCAACAGGGAGCCTACCAACTGGCCCGTGAATTCGAAGCAAAGCGCCAGGGTTCCACTGACGTGGGGCCCCAGTGAAGCGGATCGCGGCCCGGATTCTCGCGCTCGCCGGCGACAAGACATTCTAAAGTGCTTCCTCCTGGGGCCGGCGCAATTCTTCGCGGCCTTCGTCCGTCGCTTCCAGGCTCTCCTTGGGCGTCCGCTTGCGTCCGTGGGTCGTGCCGGGCACGAGGTGCGGGGTGGGCGAATGATCTTCGATGATCTGCCGCAGCTCGTCGGCGTCGATCACCTCGCGCTCAATCAATCGGTCTGCCAAGCCGACCAGGGCCGGCCGGCGGGCACCAAGAATCTGGCGCACCTTTCCGATCGCTTCCTCGATGATGCGGCCGACCTCCTCGTCGATTTCGCGGGCGGTCTGTTCGCTGTGACTGCGCTCGCGGGACAGCTCGTTGCCGCCGGCCAGAAAAGGCGAGCGGGAGTTTTCACGGAAATTGACCCGCCCCAGCCGGCTCATGCCGTAGTCCATCACCATGCTGCGGGCGATCTCGCTGGCCCGCTCCAGATCGTTCTGCGCGCCGGTCGATACATCCTCGAAGACCATTTCCTCGGCCAGCGTCCCGGCCAGTAATACCTGGATGCGGCTTTCCAGCTCGCCCTGGGTCATCAGGTAACGGTCGCCCTCGGGCCGCTGCATCATGTAGCCCAAGGCCCCCAGTCCGCGCGGGATGATCGACACCTTGTGCACCGGGTCGGTGTTCGGCAGGCTGTAGGCCACCAGGGCATGGCCGCTTTCGTGGTAGGCCACGCGCTGCTTTTCGTCCTCGTGGATGATCCGCTGTTTCTTTTCCAATCCGGCGGTGACGCGCTCGACGCCCTCGTTGAACTCCTCCATCCCGACCGCGGCTTTCCCCTTGCGCGCGGCCAGCAGGGCCGCCTCGTTGACCAGGTTGGCCAGGTCCGCGCCGACAAAGCCCGACGTGATGCCGGCCACGTCCTTCAACAGCACGGTGCTGTCCAGCTTGACGTTCTGCACGTGCACGTCGAGAATCTTTTCCCGCCCCCGCACGTCGGGCCGGTCGACCAGCACGTGCCGGTCGAAGCGGCCGGGACGCAGCAAGGCCGGGTCGAGCGTCTCCGGCCGGTTGGTGGCGGCCATCACGATCACGCCGCTGTTGGAGCCGAAACCGTCCATTTCCACCAACAGGGCGTTGAGGGTCTGCTCGCGTTCGTCGTGACCCCCCACGATGCTGGTTCCGCGGGTCTTGCCCAGGGCGTCCAGCTCGTCGATGAAGATAATGCAAGGCGCCTTGGCCTCGGCCTGCTGGAACATGTCGCGGACGCGGGCAGCGCCGACGCCCACGAACATCTCGACAAAATCGGATCCGGACAGGCTGAAGAAGGGAACTCCGGCCTCGCCGGCGATGGCCTTGGCCAGCAGCGTCTTGCCGGTTCCCGGCGGGCCCACCAGCAACAGGCCCTTGGGGATGCGGCCGCCCAGCACCTGGTACTTCTCGGGCGTCCGCAGGAACTCCACCACCTCGCGCAGCTCCTCGACCGCCTCGTCAACGCCGGCCACGTCCTCGAACGTGACGCCAATGTCCTCCTGGGCGTACATTTTGCCTCGGCTGCGCCCGAAGGCCATCGGCGAGCCTGCCCCGCCGAACCGCCGCAGCACGAACACGAAGAACAGCACGACCAGCACGAAGAACAACAGCAGCGGAAAGTAGTCCCGCAGCCGGCTGGGGGCGAACTCCGCCCGAACCTTGGTGAAGCCGCTCTCCTTCAGCAAATTCATCAGCGCGCCGTTATCGTCCGCAAATCCAAGCCGCCCGCTGCGAAAACCGACCTGCTTGGGTTCGTCCTTGGGAGCGGACGGCTCGACCTCGCTGGTCTCCGCCTGGTTCTTCTTGCCGGCCGGCTCGGCGACCAACTGCTGGATCACCTTGCCGCTGATCTCCGTCTGGCCCACCTTCAAGTCCGACAGGTTCGAGTAGCGGACCCTGCGGCGCTTGCCTTCGCTCCCCTCGACGACCTCGATGTACATTGTCTCCCGCTGCTTCTCATCGAAGCGGGGGTCCTCGGGGTTCCCCTTTTCGATCAGCCGCATCAGTTCCAGGTAAGGGATATCGGCCTCGGGTTTGCCGGTCAGCAGCGTTACCAGCAGCGTTACCCCGATCCCCACGGCCAGAAAGTACCAAACCATGTTGGTGCCGACGGGCGGGGTCTTTTTCTCGGCCGGTTTGCGGTTCGGTTCGTTTTTTGTTTCCATACTGATTCAGGAGCCCAAAAAAGAAGCAAGACTTCTCATACTATGCCCTTACCATGGAGGATACAACGCCCTCGCCCGGCCGCTCGCGGGCACCGCGGCAACCGGCAAAGCTGGGTTGTTTCGTTTTGCAGGCCCTCTTAGAATGCCAACCGTCGCTCGAAACCTATGCGCAGTGAGGCATTAGCGCCGCCAGCCGCCGCCCGCCGGCACGCCCGGTCCTGTCCAGCCGTGGATGCTCCTCTCATCAAATGAGCCACTCCGTCACCCAGGTCGCCGTACTCGGCTCAACCGGCAGCATCGGCACCAGCGCCCTGCAAGTGATCGCCGCCCATCCCCAGCGGCTCAGAGTCGTGGGCCTTTCGGCCCATTCGAATTTGCGACGGCTGGAGCAGCAGGCTCTCGACACGCGGCCACGCTGGCTGGCGGCCACCGACCCGGCGGCGGCGCGGGCGTATCCCTGGTCCCAGTTGGGCGAAAGCGTAGAATTGCTGGTCGGCCCGGAAGGACTCGAAGCCGCCGTGGGCCGCCCGGAAGTGGACGTCGTGTTGGCGGCCATCGTGGGCAGCGCCGGGCTGCGAAGCACCTGGGCCGCATTGGAGGCGGGAAAAACGGTCGCGCTGGCCAACAAGGAAACATTGGTGATGGCCGGTCCGCTGGCGATGGACCTGGCCCAGCGTCGTGGGGCGCGGATCATTCCGGTCGACAGCGAGCACAGCGCGGTGTTCCAGGCCTTGCAGGCGGGGCGCCGCGAGGAAGTTCGGCGGATCGTGCTGACCGCCAGCGGTGGACCTTTTCGCAACTACAGCCGCCGGCAACTGGAGCAAGTAACGGTAGCCGACGCCCTGGTGCACCCCACCTGGGAGATGGGGCCGAAGATTACGGTCGACTCGGCTACCATGATGAACAAGGCCCTGGAGATCATCGAGGCCCGCTGGCTGTTTGGCCTGGAAGTGGACCAGATTGGCGTGGTCATTCACCCGCAGTCGGTGGTTCACTCCTTGGTTGAGTTCGTCGACGGCTCACTGGTGGCACAACTTAGCCCGCCTGACATGAAGCTGCCCATTCAATATGCCCTGACCTGGCCCGACCGGCTGCCTGGCGTGGCCGAGAAGCTCGATTGGGAGCAGGCCTGGTCGCTTCAGTTCGAGCCGGCCGATTTCGACCAGTTCCCGGCCTTGGAGCTGGGGCTGGAGGCGGCCCGGACCGGCGGAACCACGGGGGCCGTGCTCAACGCGGCCAACGAGGCGGCCGTGGCCTCGTTTTTGGCAGGCGACTTGAAGTTTACCGAGATCGTGCCGGCCTGCCGGGGCGTGCTCGAACATCATCATTTTGACCCGCGCCCGACGCTGGATCAGTTGATCGAGCTGGATGGTTGGGCGCGCCGGGAGGTATCGCGTTGGGTTTGCACTTGATGGGCGACATCTGGCTGGCCAACCCGGCCAACTGGCTGATTGTGGTCCAGGTGGCGTTGGGCCTGGGCATGGTGATTTTTGTCCACGAGTTGGGGCATTTCGCCGTGGCCAAGTGGTGCGGCGTGAAGTGCGAGAAGTTCTACCTGGGGTTCGGCCGGCCGATTTTCCGCTTCCAATGGGGGGAGACTGAATACGGCATCGGCATCCTGCCGCTGGGCGGCTACGTGAAGATGCTGGGACAGGAGGACAACCCATCGCGAGCCATTGAAGAAACCGAGCGGGCCCGTGTGCCGGGCGAAGGCGGCGAATCGGCTCCGGCCGCCGCGGCTTACGATCCGCGCAGTTACCTGGCCAAAAGCGTGCCGCAGCGGATGGCGATCATCTCGGCCGGCGTGATCATGAACGTGATCTTTGCTTTTGTGATGGCCACGGTGGCTTATTCGATGGGTGTGCCCGAAGCCCCGTGCGTCGTCGGCGGCTTGCTGCCCGGTGAAGCGGCTTGGCGCGCCGGCCTGCAGCCGGGAGACCGCGTGCTCGAAATCGCCGACATCAAAAACCCGCGATTCAGGGATCTGCAAGCGTCGGTCATGCTCGGCGACAACCTGGACCAGGGAGTGCGGTTCGTCGTCGAGCGGAAGGGGGCCGAAGAGCCGCTGGAATTCGTCGTCGTGCCGGACCGCAATCGGCTGGCTCCCATGATCGGCATGAAGTCCGCGCATACCACCCAGTTGGACAAACCACCCGTCGCGCCCAACAGCCCTACCTCCCGGCTGGAGCCGGGCTTCCAGCCTGGCGACAAGGTGATCGCAATCAACGGCGAAGAAGTCGAGGATTTCGTCGACGTCGAGCGCAAGCTCGCGGCCTCCCCCGGGCCGATCACCGTGACCGTTCGCCGGCAACGCCCCGAGCAGGAGAGCGAACAGCTCGACATCCGGGTGGCGGGGGTCCCGATGAAGACGCTGGGACTCTCGATGCGGATGGGGCCGGTGGTGGCCATCCAAAAGAATTCGCCGGCCGACACCGCCGGTATCCGGCCGGGCGACCGCATCACCCGGGTCGACGGCGAAAGGATCGACGACCCATTGAAGCTGCCTGCGCAGCTCGCCGCTCGGGCGGGAGAAACCGTGACGCTGACCATCGAGCGCGCCGGCAGGGCGATGGAGAAGGCGCTCGAATCGCGCCCATTCGGCACTTACGATCCGCCGATCCTCCCCGAGCACCCGATGACGATCCCCACGCTGGGGATCGCGTATCGGGTGACCAACACCATCGCCGCCGTGGAACCGGGTGGCCCGGCGAGCGGCAAGGGAATTCAGCCCGGCCAACGGATCGTGTCAGCCAGGCTGATACCGCCCGACAAGTCGGTCCAGAAGGAATACGGCGTTGAACAACAAGAATTCAAAATGGAGTTTGATCCCGTCAAAAAAAACTGGCCTTTCTTCTTTTTTAACGTGCAAGACAGCTTGCCGGGCACGACGGTCGAGCTGACCTTGAACGACGAGCGGGCGGTCACTTTGATGCCGGCAGCCGCCGGGGATTGGTTCAACCAGGACCGGGGCCTGCTGTTCAAGCCGCTGGAAATCGAGCGGAAAGCCGAATCGTTCGGCGAAGCGCTGGGCCTGGCGTACCGTGAGACCGGCGACTCGCTCACGCAAGTCTATCGCTTTCTCCGCAAGCTGGGCGGCCAGATTTCGATCAAGGGTGTCGGAGGACCTATCAAAATCGCCCA
>JBBDNX010000805.1:0-9151 GCA_040877345.1 Pirellulales bacterium | reverse complement strand
GGTGGTGGTTGCGCGGGTAGCGTTGGGGCCGGCGGGGGGGTTGTGCGTGCTGCCGTGGCTGAACCGCGACGATCATGGGCACGCCATGGTGCCGCTGACGCTGATCGGCATTTTTCTGTTCTTCAGCGCCAAGCACGAGGGAGAGCGGTTGCACGAACAGGATCCCGAAGACGCGCCGTTCGGCTACGACTTTTCGCAAGGCTATACGAGCCTGGAAAAGACGCTTGCGCCCCCGAGGAAGCGGGGCCCGGGGCCGGTCCGAAAATGGCTCGACTCCCGGCGCGCCACGCGGCTGTTAAGACAGCAGCAGATCGAATCCGACGAAGAGCGGCGGGTCGACGACGTGCTGGCCCGTTTGCACCAGGGAGGGATCGAGGCGATATCGGCCGACGACCGCGCGCTGTTGGATCGAGTCAGCGCCCGCTATCGCAATCGGCAGCGCGGCTAGCACGCCCGCTCGCTCCTCACCACCCTCACGACCGGCGCAGACGGATGCCCCATGCGCCGCTTGCCTTTTTGCAGCCCGGCGCCCGATGACCTAGAGTTGCCAAGGGATATCGTTCCCACGCTTCTCATGCTTCAGAGCCGGTTAAGCGACATGCCTTCCAGCGCTTCCGTGGGTTCGATACCAATCGCGCCAGCTTCTGCCCGGCTGGCTGCCGATATCGACCGCCAGCCCGGCCGCATCCAACGCACCGTTGCCGGTCTGACCCAATGGTTCGGGAGTGAGTTCTCGCTGGTCGACGGCTTGACCGGCGAGTTGCTGCACGTACCACCCGATCACGCGCCGGCCAACTGGGCCGTGCGGTCCGAGCTTTGCCGTGAGGTGGCCCGCCGCGGACGGCCCGAATTCATCGAGGACGACGACCCCTGGCTGGCCCTGGCCATTCCCCTGGTGGGGAAGCTGGAAGAGTGCCTGGTCGCCGTAGGCTGCTTTGTCACGCGCCCGGCCGGAACCGACGATCTCGACCGCCTGGCCGAAGCAAGCGGCATGCAGCCGCCGCAGGCACAGCATTGGGCCGCTCGCCAGACGCCGTTGTCGGCCGACACCCTCCGCCGGATCGCGCCGCTGGCCGCTGCCAAGCTCGCCGCCGACCAGACCATCGAACAGCTCGGGCAGGAGGTGGAGCAGCTCTCGGTCCACCTCGGCACCACCTACGAAGAAATCAGCCTCCTCTACCGGCTGACGCAGAATCTCAAGCTCTCCAGCAACGACGAAGAACTGGGCCAACGCGCCCTGGCATGGCTGGCCGAGGTCGTACCGGCCGAAGGGCTGGCGCTTCAGTTCATCGCCAATTCCGAACCCGACTTGCTCACGTCCGACTCGCGCAAGGAGCCGGTGCTGCTGACGCATGGAAGCTGCCCCCTGGCCATCGAGCAATTCAGCCAGCTCGTCGAGCATTTGGGACTCAGCCCCTCCAGCCGCCCTTTGGTCATTAACCGCTCGGCGACCGCGGAGCCGGGCTGGGCCACGCCCGCTGTCCGCGAGTTAGTCATCGTGCCGGTGGCCGAAGGCGACCGGCTGTTCGGCTGGCTGGCCGCCTTCAACCAGGTGCACGCCGCCGAGTTCGGCACCGCCGAGGCCAGCCTGCTCAGCTCCGTCGGCACGATGCTCGGCATTCACAGCGGCAACATCGACTTGTACCGCCAGCAGGCCGAGCTGCTCACCGGCCTCGTGCGGGCCATGACCTCTGCCATCGACGCCAAGGACCCTTATACCCGCGGCCATAGCGATCGCGTGGCACGCGTGGCCGTGCGGTTGGCCCAGGATTTAGGCTGCGACGCGGAGACCCTGAAGACCCTTTATTTCAGCGGCCTCTTGCACGACATCGGCAAGATCGGCATCAACGATGAAGTGCTCCGCAAGCCCGGCAAGCTGACCGATGCGGAGTTCGAGCACATCAAGACGCACGTCGAGATCGGCTACCGCATCCTGGTCGACGTCCGCAAGCTGGCTCACATGCTCCCCGTGGTGCTGCACCACCACGAGTCGTACGATGGCCGCGGCTATCCCTACGGCCTGGCCGGCGAGAACATTCCCTACCTGGCGCGGATCGTGGCGGTCGCCGACGCTTACGACGCCATGGCCAGCGACCGGCCCTACCGCGCCGGCATGGAAGACTTCAAGCTCGACGCCATCATTCGGGCCGGCGCCGGCCAACAGTGGGATCCGCGCGTGGTGGAGGCCTTTTTCCGCGTCCGGGACGATATCCGCGCCATTTCCGGCCGCGGCCCCAAGAAGAACGACGAGCTCGAGCCGCGCTGGTCCTAACCAGTTATCCGCTCAAGCGCAGCAGCACGGCCAACGCGATCATCAGAATGGCCAAGCCCAGCGAGGCCATCACGATGTTACGGCGGAAACGCCGCAGCGCCCGTTCTTCAGGCGTGAGCCTGCGCACCGCACCGGGATGCGCGGGCGACTGAGTGCGGCGGGAGGAACCGTCCGCGGGCTCCACCGGCGCCGGTGTGCCCGGGGCGGCTGCTGAATCAGGTGGCCGGCCGGGCGCGGTTGGCACATCGGCACCTTCCGGCTCGACGGCGGGCGGCGGCTCGATCGCAGGCGGTGGGCCGGCGGCAGGCGGGGGCCGGCTGACTGCCACGGGGGGAGGCCCCGAGACCACCGGCGGCTGTCCGGCCATCGTACCCGACGGCACGGGCGGCAGAGGAGGGCCGGGCCGCGGCGGTCGTTCGATGATGGGCGGCGGGCCGGCGGCAGTCGATTGACCGGCGGGCACGAGCACGCCGGCGCCGCATCCGGGGCAGTTGGTCTGTCGGCCGGCCATCGAACCGTCGATCTGGGCGATGGCTCCACAGAGAGGGCAGCCAAACTGGATCGACGCCATGCGCGCTTCCTCGTGGCCTTGAACGAGCCGAACTTCCATGGTAGCCCGGGTTATAATCGTCGCAACCGCCCGGTGAATGTCAGCATGCCGCATCCTCTCGACATCCAGCTCCCTGCCGGCCAGCAGCTCGTGGCCCGCGGCAAGTGGCCGCTCGTCGGCGAGCGTGAACCGTCGCGCCCCAGTCCAGCACGCTGGACCGTCGCCGCCGAAGGGCTACTGGCCGCACCACGCCTGTTCACCCTCGACGAACTCGGCGAGATGCCGCAGGTCGATGCGTGCGTCGACATTCACTGCGTGACGCGCTGGTCGAAGCTGGCAGTGCCGTTCCGCGGCGTGTCGCTGGCTGCCTTGTTGGCGCCGCTGACGCCCCTGCCCTCGGCCAGGTTCGTTTCGTTCGTCGCCCGCAGCAGCCGCGGCCACAGCACGTCGCTGCCGCTGGCCGAGGCGCTCGAACTAGGCGCGCTGGTGGCGCTGGAGGCCGAAGGAAAGCCCTTGAGCGAGGAGCACGGCGGACCGGTGCGGATGGTGGTGCCGGGCCGCTATTTCTACAAGAGCCTGAAATGGCTGGAGCGCATCGAGCTGCTCGAATCCGATCGGCTCGGCTATTGGGAAAGCGCTGCCGGATACCACAACAGGGCGGACCCCTGGCGCGAACAGCGCTACATGGCTCCCGGTCTCAACAAGCTCCAAATGGCCAAAGCGCTGGGCGAACGAAGCTTCGCCGGTAAAGACCTGCGAAGCATCGACGCCCGCGGCCACGACCTGGAACGGCTGGATGCCCGTGGGACAAAGCTCCGCGACGCCGATTTTCGCGGCTGCCGGCTGCGTGGAGCGTGCTTCGAGGGAGCCAACTTGTCGAACGCCCATTTCGAAGGGGCCGACCTGCGCGGCGCTTCGCTGGCCGGCGCCGACGTCGAAGGCGCCAACTTTACGGGAGCCGACCTGCGCCAGGCGAACCTGGCCGGAGCCTCGCTGCTTGGCGTGACCTTCGCGGCCGAAGCGGCGGACGAGCAGGGCAGGCGCCCCGCCGCGCTAGTGGATGCCACCACCCTGGTCGAGCGCCAAGCGATCGACCAGCTCACCCCGCTGCAGGCCGCCTTTCTCGAACAGGCCCTGGCAACTCCCCACACCGAACCGAAGTGAGCCGGCTTATGCGGATCGACGCGATCGAGATTCATCACGTGGCGATGCCCTTGTTGAGCCCCTGGCGCACCGCCTACGGCGAAGACGCAACGGTCGAGTCGCTGCTCGTCGGCATGCGCAGCGGCGAGCTGGTGGGCTGGGGCGAAGCCAGCCCGCTGGCCGCCCCTTGCTATAGTCCGGAATTCGCCGCCGGCGCGTTCGTCTGCATCCGCGATTGGCTGGCCCCGGCGCTGGTCGGGCAATCGGTCGAATCAGGCCACGACTTGCAGGCCCGACTGGCCCACTTCAAAGGCAACCCGTTTGCCAAGGCGGCCCTCGACACCGCCTGGTGGGTGCTCGAAGCGCGGCGGCGCGGGCAGCCGCTGCACCGGCTGCTGGGCGCCACGCGCGACGCGATCGACGTCGGCGCCGACTTCGGCGTGATGGATTCGATCGGCCAACTGCTCGAGGGCGTGGCGCAGGCCGTCCAGGATGGTTTCCAGCGGATCAAGCTCAAGTACCGGCCCGGCTGGGACATCGCCATGCTGCGGGCCGTGCGCAACGAGTTCCCCACGCAAACGATCCACATCGACTGCAACGGCGGCTACCGGATGGAACAGTTCGACATGTTCTGCCGGCTGGACGACTTCAACCTGGCCATGATCGAGCAGCCCTTGTCGCACGACGACCTGGTCGACCACGCACGGCTGCAGTCGGCCATCCGCACGCCGATCTGCCTGGACGAGAGCGTCAGCTCGATATTCAGGGCCGAGCAGGCCATCGAGCTGGGCAGTGGCCGCTGGATCAACATCAAGCCCGGCCGCGTGGGCGGATTGACGCCGGCCGTCGCCATTCATGACCTGTGCCGGGAGGCGGGCATCGGGTGTTGGGTCGGCGGCATGCTGGAAAGCGCGATCGGCGCCCGCATCGCCACGGCCCTGGCGACGCTGGACCACTTCGCTTACCCGGCCGACATCTTTCCGACGAGCCGATTTTACCGGGAGGACCTGGCTCGGCCGCCCATCGAGCTGGTCCGCGCCGCCGGCGGTGGGCCGCAGGTCGCCGCCTCGACCGAGCCGGGCATCGGCACCGAGCCGGACCCGTCGATGCTGTCGGCGCTGTCGCGCAACCGGGCCCTTCTCGAGCGCTAGCCGCCGGAGCAACGGCTCCGGGCAGCGGTAGCTCGGGGCCCGGCCGCTTCGATTCGGCGGGCCACGCCCCGATGTCCGAAGCAACGGACAATCTGGGTGTTTTGCGCGAACAGGGCCGGACACAGTCGCCTCCAAATCTCCGCCTCCAAATCTCTCCAGAAACCGTAGCGGTTGTGCCGATAGTAGCGGCAACTGCCGATGGTCCGCGCTTTGGCCCGGTCATCGACTTGCCGTCCTGACGATTCGCCGCTGCATCCGCTTCCGTTGTCATGTGCACATCTCCCAGGTGCTGGCCGTTCGCGCCTGCGCCGGAGAAACACGAGTAGTGTGGCGCTGGCCCACCGGCCGATAAAGCCAGTGGCAGCGCTGGAAGCGAGCGAACAGGGAGTTTCGCTCGCCGCGCCGACAGGGGGCATCGAGCGGAAGGAGAGGTACCGGCCGTGCCACAAGATATCAATGTTTTGGCGCTGGTGAAGGGTGCGGAACGGTATGTCTTCTTGTACGACGACGCCAGCCGGGCCGAAACCCTCCGCGTGCTGGGACGGTACGCCTCCAACCCCGACCTGAGCTTCACCTGGTACGACGCGGCCGTGTTGAGCCAGAAGATCCGCCAGGAGACGGCCGTGCCGCAGCCGGCGCACGCGCGGCGGTTCGACCTGCCACTGCCCAGCGATACCGACGAGATCCACTAGACGCGCTCCATGCAGACGGCCATCGCGCGGTTTCTCGATTACCTGCGCGTCGAGCGGAACGCCTCGCCGCTGACGATCAAGAGCTACCGCGAGGACCTGGCCGCCCTGGCCGCGTATCTGGCCGAGAAGCAAGGCCGGCCGGCCGATCCGGCCACGATCAGCACGCTCGACCTGCGAGGCTATGCCGCCTGGCTCCACGAGGCGGGCTATGCGCGGACCACGATCGCGCGCCGGCTCGCTTCGCTGCGCAGCTTCTATCGCTTCGCCCAGCGTGAAGGCTGGACGCGCGGCAATCCGGCCAAGCCGCTGCGCAACCCGCGGAAAAATCGCTCCCTGCCCCACTTCCTGTCGACCGCCGAGCTGGCCAGGCTGCTCGAGGTGCCGCCTGCCGCCGAACCGCTGGGCGTGCGCGACCGGGCGATCCTCGAAACTCTCTATTCGGCGGGACTGCGAGTCAGCGAGCTGGTCGGCCTGAACGACGGCGATTGGGACCGCGAGGCGGGGGTCGTCCGCGTTCGAGGCAAGGGACGGCGGGAGCGATTGGCGCCGATCGGCTCATTTGCCGCCAAGGCCCTGCTCCGCTGGCTGCGGTTGCGGCGCCTCAGCCCGCGCGAGCCCCCCGAGGGAGGTTCGGCCCCCGTGTTCGTCAACAAGTTCGGCCGGCGGCTGACCACCCGCAGCGTGGGGCGCCTGTTGGAAAAGCACCTGGCCGCCTCGGGCCTGGATCGCCGCACGACCCCCCATACGTTGCGGCACAGTTTTGCCACGCACCTCTTGGACCGCGGAGCCGATATTCGCAGCGTCCAGGAGCTGCTGGGGCACAAGAGCCTGGTCACCACGCAGATTTACACCCATCTGAGCACTGCCAACCTCCGCGCCGCCTACGAAAAGGCCCACCCCCGGGCCCGCTGATTACGAGGAGACGAGGAGGCCAGCGCGCGAGGAGGCGATAGAAGGATACCCCCTTCATCGTCCGCGTTCGCATTAAACCAGCCCCTTGCGGACGGCCCAGACGGCGGCCTGGGTCCGGTCGGCCGCGTCGATCTTGCGGAGCAGGTGCTGCACGTGCTCCTTGACCGTTTCGATGCTGATCGACAGCGAACGGCCTATTTCCTTGTTGCTCAGCCCCAGCGCCAGGTGCCGCAGCACTTGAGTTTCGCGCTGGGTCAGCGCGACGTCGACGTTGTCCTGTTTCTTCCGGGCGGCCATGGCTCCGGCCACGCGGCGCATCTCGCCCACGTCGGAAGGCGCCTTTCCGGCGGCCACGGCGGCGATGGCCCCCAGCAACTGCTCGCGGGTCGAGCCTTTGAGCAGATAGTCGCTGGCGCCCAGGGCGTTGGCCCGTGCCACGTAGGTCGGGTTGTCGTAGGAGGAGAGCATGATGACACGGCATTCGGGCACGGTGCGCCTGAGCTCCTCGAGCGTGGCCAGGCCGTCCATACCGTTCATCCGGATATCCAGGAGCACGATGTCCGGCCGGTGCCGGCGAGCCAACGGCAGCGCCTCGTCGCCGCCCGAGGCCAGCGCCACCACCTCGACCTGGGTGCCTTCGAGCAGGCTGGCCAGCCCGCTGCGAACGACTTCGTGATCGTCGACAACGAGAACCCGAATCGCCATGCCAACCTCAAAACGGACCGATCGCCCCGCCTGTCTCGTCCACTATAAGCGTATTCATCCGGCGCAATCCGGACAACCGCTCTTGTCCGCGCCGCCGATCCGGCCGGAAGTTCTTAAAAACACACGCGGCGGGCGATTGCCTGTATTCTCCGGTCACCGTGCGTCGTTGACCCTCGTCAACCCGTAACGTAGATAATCTTCGACAAGGCTTGTCAAGAGCTCTCCACCCGCGCCCGGCAGCCGTGCCGCCGCCGTCCCTTTGCAATGCAGGCAAAGGACCGGAGGCGTCGGCGCGGCTGGCTCCGCCCGCCGGGCCGTGGTTGGAAGATTTGCAGGGTTGGAAGAATTGCAGGGTTGGCAGCGATGAAACCAAGCTCGATCTTGCTGGTCGACGACGACCGACACATCCTCGAGTCGATGGCCGGCTGGCTGCGCGAGCAAGGATACCAGCTCGACACGGCTGCCACGCAGGCGGCGGCCGTGCAGGCCTTGGACAAGAAGGCCTACGACCTGGTGCTGGCCGACATCCGCCTGGGCGAAGGCGACGGCTTCGAGGTGCTGGCGCACGCCAGGCGTCACCGCCCTCAGACCTCCGTGATCCTGATCACCGGTTATGGCACCGTCGAGACCGCGGTCGAAGCGATCCGCCGCGGCGCGTTCGACCTGTTGACCAAGCCCCTCCTGGACGACGAGCTGGCGATGGCCATCGAGCGGGCCTTGAACCAGCGGCGCGTGATCGAGGAGAACCGAGAGCTCAAGGCCCAGCTCGACATGCGATTCGGCCTGGAGAACATCGTCGGGCAGAACAGCCGGATGCGCAAGGTGTTCGACGTCATCGACAGCATTGCCGACACCAGGGCCACCGTGCTGTTCAGCGGCGAGAGCGGCACGGGCAAGTCGCTGATCGCCCGGGCGATCCATCGCCGCAGCGGCCGCCGCGACCGCCCCTTCGTCGAGGTGGCTTGCGGCGCGTTGCCCGAAAACCTGCTGGAGAGCGAGTTGTTCGGCCACGTGGCCGGCGCCTTCACCGGGGCCGGGCACGACAAGGTGGGCAAGTTCCTGCAGGCCGACGGCGGCACGATTTTCCTGGACGAGATCGGCACGGCCAGTCCCGGCATGCAAGTGAAGCTGCTCCGCGTCTTGCAGGAGTTCGAGTTCGAGCAGGTGGGTGGCAACAAGACTTTCCGGGTCGACGCCCGGGTGATCCTGGCCACCAACGAAAACCTGGAGCGGCTGGTGCGGGAAGGCCGTTTTCGCCAGGACCTTTATTACCGCGTCAACGTCATCAACATCGAGCTGCCCAACCTGCGCGAGCGGCTCTCGGACATCCCCCTGTTGGCCCAGCACTTCCTGGAGCGGATCCGCGAAGAGACCGGCAAGAACGTGCGGGGCTTTGCCGAGGAAGCCCTGGCGGCCCTGCAGCGGCATCCCTGGCCCGGCAATGTCCGCGAGTTGCAGAACGTCGTGGAGCGGGCGGTGCTCTTGGGCAAGAGCGACATGATCCGCCTGGACGACCTGCCCAGCGGGCTGGCCTCGCGGCCCTTGGTGCTGGAAAACGTGGGCAGCCGCACACTGAAGCAAGCCTTGGAGGGCCCCGAGCGGCAGATCATCCTGGAAGTGCTGGAAATGCACGATTGGAACCGGCACGCCACGGCCGAGGCCCTGGGCATCAACCGCACCACGCTCTACAAGAAGATGAAGCGGCTCGGCCTGGAAGACCACGAGC
>JBBDNX010000804.1:0-9228 GCA_040877345.1 Pirellulales bacterium | reverse complement strand
TCCAGGATCCGGAAATGCCGCTGGTCGTGATCATGTTCAAGACGCAGGAGGAGTTCGACAAGTACCACAAGATGCCCGAGGGAGTGGCGGCCTATTACAACGGAGTATCGAACCACGTGGTCATGTACGAGCAGTCGAAGCTGGTCGAGATCGCGCCGGAGCTGGCCGTCAAGCAGTCGATCTCCGTCATCGCGCACGAGGGGGTCCACCAGATCCTGCACAACATCGGCGTTCAACAGCGGCTCTCGCGGTGGCCGATCTGGATCAGCGAGGGGCTGCCCGAATACTTCGCCCCCACCACCGTCGGAAATCGAATCCGCTGGAAGGGAGTCGGCCTGGTCAACGATATGCGCATGAAGGAGCTGGAAGAGTATCTCGCCCAGGGACAGGAGGGCGGACCCAACGAGCTGGTGCGGCCCACCGTCGAGGCCCAGGCGCTGACGTCGACGGGCTATGCCTCCGCTTGGGCCTTGACCCATTACCTGGCCCAGCGGCGCCAGGAAAAGTTCTTCGCCTTCCTGGCCGAAGTCAGCCAGGCCGAGCCTTTGAAGCAGATGACCTCCGACGAGCAGGTGGCCCTGTTCGAGAAGCACTTTGGCGACGATTTTTCGGGGCATGAGAAGGCCTTGGTCAAGCACTTGCAGAAGCTGCCGTACAGCGACCCGATCATCAACCAGACGCACTATGTGGCGATGATCGAGACCGACCTGGTGCGGATGGCAATTGTCAGCTTCTCACCGGGCGCGGTGCAGCAATGGCAGCGGGAGCAGTTGACAAAGCTGCAACAGGCCAGGCCTCGCTATTCGATCCGCGCCTTCCCCACCCGCGACACCGCCAACGTCTTCGCGCAAACGTGGTTGAACCAGTGAAAGGTTCTGTAGCAAACGTCAGCCTGCAAGGGCGCTAGCCGCTTAGCCCGCGAAGCGGGCGGCAGTCAATAGCCGGGCGGCGTAAGCCCCCGGTTGGCGAATCAACACCCCTGTCTTAAGCCCCGAAGTGGGCGACAGTTGCCTTTCATGGCCGACGACCCACGCGCGACGCGCGGCGTTTGGGCAACGTCGACGCAACGCGCGAGTACCCGGGACACGGTTCATTTGGGAAACGCAATTTGCACCGTGAGGACTGTCGCCCCCTTCGGGGCTTACGACGCGCTGTCGGTTGGCGCGCTGCCGGGGGCTTACGCACCCCGGCTATTAACTTTCGCCCCGTCCGGGGCTGTTAGCCCCCGAAGCGGGTGGCAGTCAATCGCCGAGGGCGGCTGCAGAGTCTGGTGAAGTGGATCGGGACCCGAATTCTGGCGAATCCGGCTACGGGAGCCGCGAGAAGCCCGAATTCTGGCGAATCGGGCTACATCGTCTTCAGGTAGGCATACAAATCGGCCAGGTCCTGGTCGGTGGCCTCGTTCAACAGCCCGGTGGGCATCAGCGACTGCCGGCTGGGCAGGACCTGGTCGATGTCGTCGCCGGTCACGCGGACCGTGGTGTCGGGACTGGTCTGCAGCAAGAGGCCGTCGGCCGAGTCGTAGACGAGCAGCCCGTGATACACCTGCCCGCCGCGCGTCGTCACCAGCGTGGTTTGATACAGGGGCGATACTTCCTTGCTCGGCTCGACGATGGCCGCGAACAGGTCCTGGGGCGAGAACCTCGCCGCGGCCCCGCGCAAGTCGGGACCCAGCCGCCCGCCCCCCACGTGGCAGCGATGGCAGGCCCGCTTCTCGAACAATAACTTGCCCTGGACGACGTCGCCTTGCGAGAAGTCGACCGCCGCCAGCCGCTCGCGCCAGGCGGCCGCGTCGGCCCCGGCAAAGTCGGCCAGGCGGGCAGCTTCGTCAGGATGCTCGGCGGCAAACCAGTCGAACCAGGGCTGGTAGGCCTCCGAAAGATTGCTCTCGGCCTGCTCGTCGATGGCGATCTCGTGCCCAGACCAGGCGCGCAGCAAGCCGGCCAGCGCCCGCCTCACGGCGGAGTGCTCCTTGACTGCGCAATACTCGCGCAGCGTCCGCACGGCGGTGGCCAGCTCGGCCGGCTGGACCGGGGAATTGAAGGCGGCCAGCGCCTCGGCCGCTCGCCGCACGACGTTGCCGTCGGCCAACGACAAGGCCTCGACCAGGCGCTCGCGATCGGCGGCCTGCCGGTGTTCGGCCAGCACCAGAGCGATCGCATCTCGCAAGCCATAATCGCTCCATTGTTCGCGCAGGTGAGGCAACACCCGTTCGGCGGGCAGCGAGCCGAGCACGCTCACCAACTGGCTGGTCCACGGCGGCGCGTCGTCCGACTCGGTTGCCAGTGCCAGCAGCCGCCCGGCGGCGGCCTGCCGGGTGCGCCCGCTCATCCCGGCCGCGAACAGACTGTGGTCCGGCAATCCGAAGGCTTCATGCCGGGCAAGCGTGGCCGCCAACTCCGAGTCGCGCCGGCAGAGCTCGTGGAACAACTCCGCCATGCGGAGCGGCCAGTTGCGGTCGGGATACATGCCTCGGGCGGCCAGCTTGGGGTGCAAGCCGGCCAGGGCCGCCGCCGTGGCATGGGTTACCTCCGCTGTCCGTACTGCCGGCAGCCGCGAAAGAACGATCAGGTAATGGATGTCGTCCTTGGGCAAGCTGGCGTCGGAAACCCGTTCGACGATGGCCTCCGGCAATCGCGGGTCGTCGGCCGAGAGCATGCCCAGCAGGCGGGCCAGCTCGCGATTCAACTCGGCATCCGCCGCCGGAAAGGCCGGCGCGAGCCGCTCGACCAGCCGCTGCCGTATTTCCGTCGCCACCTCGTCGGTGGCGTTGCCGCTGTAGCCGCTGTAAACCTCAGGCTGTCCCGGTTGCACCCGCAGGTCGCCCAGGCCGATCTGCACCAGCCGGACAGCTTCCAGGCGCTCGTCGGCGCCGGCCGCCTGGTCGAACGCCGCCACGCACGACTCGAAGTAGTCTTTGCCGGCGGCGTTTGGCTCATCGGCTTGGGGCATCGCCGCCCACAGGCGGGCCATCCGTTGCCGCGGCGGCTCGCCGGCAGCGACCTGGCCCAATGCACGCTGGAACGATGGGTGGCCAGCACCGCGGGCCGCCGTCAGCATGGCTGCCCGGACCCGCCGGCATTCATCGCGGCTGGCCGCGAGCCAGTTGGGTTGGCGGCCCTGGTGTTCAAAGCCGAATTCCGGCAAGGCGGCCAGCGCCTCCCAGGCCGCGCGTGCCACAGCGGGGTGCTCGTCGTACGTCAGCTCGGCCAGGATCGACTCGGCTCCGTCTTCTGGCTCCCCTCGCTCGAGCGCCCAGGCCACGCGGGCTGTCAGCTTTGGCCTGTCCAAGGCGATCGCGCGGCGGGCCTCATCCGGCGGCAGGCCGCCGAACAGCTCGACCAACACTTCGACCGCGCGGATCTGTTGCTCAACCGGATAAGCCGCGTCGGCAGTCACCGCCGTAAACCGATCGCGGCCGAGTTGCCTGGCCAGCGGGACCCAGCGGGCCCGCGACCAACTGGCAAGCGGCTGGTCGGCCTGGAGCACTCGGTCGAGCGGGTCGCCGGATTGAGGCGGCGGGCGGCCACTGCGGTAGCGGATGCGAAACACGCCGCCGCGAGTGCCGCGCCCGCCGACCGCCACGAACAAGTCGCCCTCCGGTCCCACCGCCAAGTCGACCGGCGCAAAGCCCTGGTCTCCCGCCGTCTGCAGGAAGACTTCCGCCGCTGGGTCAACAGACAGGCTGGCCCCGTCGGGCTTCAACGGAACAAAGTACACACGCCCGAAGGTCCAGCAGCAGGTGAACAGGCCATCGCGGAACCGCTTCGGAAACTGTCGGTGCCGGTAGACCAACAGGCCGGTCGGCGAGCCTCGGCCCAGCTCGGCCAGCCGCGGCACGTTATCGAAGAACGACTGCGGCCGGTTCCAGCTCCGCTGCCAGCCTTGCAGCAGCCAGCCGTGCTCCATGCCCTGGGCAATGTCGAACAGCCGCGTGGGCGCGTACCAGGGGAGATGATGGTCGCGTTCGCCGTCCGAGTCGACGGTGAACAGATGGCCGCTGCCGTCGAAGTCGAGGTCGTAGGGGTTGCGGAAGCCGTGGGCGAAGACGTCGCTGCGCTTGCCGTCGGGCGAGAACCGCACCACGCCGCCCGAGCGGGGCGTTTTGACCGGCGAGCCGGCCAGGGCCGCGTGCTCGGTGGAGATGCCCGCATCGTTGCCCGCGATCAGCCAGTACCAGCCGTCGGGGCCCCGGACGATCCCGTTGGCCCCGTGCTCGGGATGGCGGAGGCGGGCCCAGACCTGCCCCTCGTCGTCGGCTTTGCCGTCGCCGTCATGGTCGGAGAGCCGCCGGACGGCGTCGTCGCCGGTGCAGATCAGGTCGGGCCCGTCGAAGTACATGCCGTGCGCGCCGCTGTTGGGCGTCGGCGAGAACAGGCTGGCCCGCTCCGCCCGGCCGTCGCCGTCGGCATCGTGCAGTATCTTGACGTAGTCGCGCCCTGCCACGACCACCCGCCCGCGGGCATCGATGGTCATCGAAAAAATATCGTGCGCCAGGTCATCGTCCGCGTAGAGCGAGACCTCGAACCCATCGGGCACATCGAACGGCTCAGCCGGCTCGTGATCCGATTCGGCCGCCGCCGCGGCGGCACCGGCCACGAGCAGCACGAGAAGGGTGAGTATTGCGACGCTTAGACTTGAAATGTAGTGTCGAGCACCAGCCTTGGCGAGGATTCCGTCAACCTTGTCGGAGCCGAGCTCGGCGTGATAGCGCTTGCCAAGGACGCTGGTGTCGAGAAAGTAGGCCGTCATCCATGACGCTCATCGCGTTCAGCTTCGAAGTCTTTTGTCAGCGTTCCGGGAATGGAAGCAAGGGCGTTACGAACGGCCTCCAAAGTGATCGCGGGATCCGCTTCGCTTCGGACGGCCTCGATGAGCTCAGTATCGAGAACACTTTCATCGGCTCCGTTGCGTTCCTCGATCGCCACGCGCACCTTGTCACCTTCCTTGAGGTCGGTGGGACCGAGGGGCCGCAACCTTCCATTCTCGAAAACCGCGTCGAAACTTGTCATGGCCATGTCCAAGCTTACCACAGTCGGCCGCTGGGGTCGAATCGGTGGGTCGGAACAATAAATGACCCCCTTTCCCCGGCGGCGCTACACCGCTACGCCGCGGCGCTCAGCCCGCGGGCTGATATGCTGGCGCCGCTTGCGGACCGCCGGCGCGCCTACTAGCATTTGGTCGAACGCTGCCAATTGCGCAAGAGCGCTTCCCACTTGCCGTCATATCCTCGCGAGGCCTGCCACTACGATGCTCATCTTCGACGCCCACCTCGACCTTAGCATGAATGCCCTGGAGTGGAACCGGGATCTGACCGTGTCGGTGTGCGAGATCCGCCGCCGCGAGCAGGGACGCACCGATAAGGCCGATCGCGGCAAGGGGACGGTTTCGCTGGGTGAAATGCGGCGCGGCAAGGTGGGCCTGTGCGTGGCCACCCAGATCGCGCGTTACGTCAAGCCCGGCAACCCGCTGCCCGGCTGGCACAGCCCCGAGATTGCCTGGGCGCAGACCCAGGGCCAGCTCGCCTGGTACCGGGCCATGGAGGAAGCCGGCCAGCTCGTGCAGATCGTCGACGCGCCCGGCCTCGAAAGGCACATCGCCTTGTGGCAGGACTCGCCGCCGGCCACTGCCGCAATCGGCTACGTGCTGAGCCTGGAAGGGGCCGATTCGATTGTCACGCCGGCCCATCTCGAGCGGGCCTACGCGCAAGGGCTGCGGGCGATCGGACCGGCCCACTACGGGCCGGGAACGTACGCTTTTGGAACGCATTCGTCGGGCGGCCTGGGCCCACGCGGCCGCGAACTGCTGGACGAGATCGAGCGGCTGGGGATGATCCTGGACGCCACGCACCTGTGCGACGTGAGCTTTTGGGAAGCGCTCGATCGCTTTTCCGGGCGAGTATGGGCCAGCCACTCGAACTGCCGCGCGCTGGTACCCGAAGAACGCCAGTTCAGCGACGAGCAGATGCGGGCCCTGATCGAGCGGCAGGCCGTGATCGGAGCGGCCCTGGACGCCTGGATGATGGTTCCCGGCTGGGTTCGCGGCAAGACAACGCCCGAGGAAGCCGGCGTGCGGCTTTCGCACATGGTCGACCACATCGACCACGTCTGCCAGTTGGCGGGCAACGCCCGGCACGCGGCGATCGGCACCGACCTGGACGGCGGTTTTGGGCGCGAGCAATCGCCCGCCGACCTGGACACGATTGCCGACCTGGCCCGCCTGCCCGGCATGCTCGCCGAGCGCGGCTACAGCCAGGCCGACATCGAGCTGGTGATGCACGGCAACTGGATCCGTTTCTTGAGAGAAACCTGGGGGGAGTAGGACTGGGACTTGGTGCTTGCAACGTCCCAAGTCGAAAGAGCAAAGAACGAAAAAGAAATTCCTGCACCCTTTGGCCGCGGATCGGGCACTATAAGGGCATGGCGACGGCGACCATGAAGCGATCCGGCGACCTGGCGGAACTGGTGCGTGCCTACCAGGCGGGCGTCTGGCGGTACCTGCGCTTCCTGGGCTGCGACGAGTCGCAGGCCGACGACCTGACGCAGGAGACGTTTCTGGCCGTCCACCGCAAGCCGTTCGCCCAGCGATGCCCGCAGGCGTCGGCGGCCTACCTGCGGAGCGTGGCCCGCAACCTGTTTCTGGGCGCGATCCGCAAGTCGAAGCGGCAAGGCCAGATCGAGAACTTCGACCTGGCCGAGCAAGTCTGGCAGCAATACGTCAAGGACGATGCTTACGAGGCCTGGCTGGAGGCGCTGCGCGACTGCGTCGAGACGGTGAACGGCCGGGCGCGGCAAGCAATCGACTTATTCTACCGCGACAACCGCTCGCGGACCGAGATCGGCCAGACGCTCGAGATGACCGACGACGGCGTCAAGAGCCTGCTGCGCCGCACGCGCGAGCTGTTGCGCCGCTGCGTCGAGCAGAAGGTCGATCTGGCAGAAACGGGGGAGTTAACGGGTCCTGAACACCGGCTCGACGCACAAGCAGCCGCTGCGCTCACCAGCGCACACCAACCCGACGCGCAAGCGAGGGCGATTCGCCCGGCTACTTCAGAGGAGCGAATCGCTAAAGAACGTAGCGGATTGGGCGATATCGAGTGATAGGGAGCCACTGGGGCACGCTACCGCTTTGCCCCAGGCACCCAGCCATGAGAACCGCCCCACTTTGATTCCAGAAAGCAAACCAATCGTCGGAGATAAGCGATGAGCGATACACACGATACGAAAGATGAGCTGGCCGAACGGCTGGTCGACCAAGCACTGGGCGAAGTGCTCGGCAAGAAGCAGCCGCCCGATCTCACAGAATCCATCCTTAAGGCGGCCCAGCCCGTCATGGTCCCGGCGCGCTCGGCGTCCGTGCGCACTCGGTATGCCGTGGCCGCCTGCTTGTTTGTGGCGGCTTCCGGCGCCCTGCTGGCGTACAGCGTCGTTACAAATGAACTACTCACCGTGGCCTATCGAGGCGGGTCGCCGGTAACGGCGGAGTTGCAGACACCAACGAGTCGGGGCAGTTTCGTTTCTGAAGCAACGGAAAGAGACGAAGCGGTTCTTATCGACCGTTCGGAGTCGGTACAGGGAATGTACGGCGTTCAAAAGCCAACCTACACGGGCGGCATGGGTGGCATGGGCGGCATGGCGGGAGCCGGCATGGGTGGCGCGGCCGGAGCGAGCGGCGGCCTTACTGGTACTGGGTACACTGTGTCCGAACTGAATTCCATACCGAACGGAGGCACTCGTGGCGCGATGGGCATGGAGGCGGCGCGCGGCGGCGGCTTCCCAGGTTTCGATCCCCGCTTTGGCACGGCGGGGCCAAACGCTCTGGCGGGCAAGGGCGAGCCGGACCAGGGCCGCGGGCCGGGCGAGGGAGGAGACCGCTATAGCCGAATTGTCGAGAACCCGTTCCTGCTGGCGACCGAGAACCCACTGTCGACGTTCTCGATCGACGTCGATACGGCCTCGTACGCCAAGGTGCGGCGGTACCTGCTCGACAACAACATGCTGCCCCCGCCCGACGCCGTGCGGATCGAGGAGTTCCTCAACTACTTCTCCTACGATTATCCGGGGCCGGAAGATGAGAAGCCGTTCGCCGCGCATGTCGAAGTGGCGGCCTGCCCCTGGCAGCCCGAACACCGGCTGGTCCGGATCGGGCTCAAGGGCAGGGAAATCCCCAACGACGAGCGGCCGGCCAGCAACCTGGTGTTCCTGGTCGATGTCTCCGGCTCGATGCAGCCGGAGAACAAGCTGCCGCTGGTGCGGCGGGCCATGCGGATGCTCGTCGAGCAGCTCGGCGAGAACGACCGGGTGGCCATCGTGGTCTACGCCTCGGCCACCGGACTGGTGCTCCCCTCGACGCCAGGCTACCGGCAGTCGGACATCGTGGCGGCCCTGGAGAACCTGCAGGCGGGCGGCTCGACCAACGGCGGAGCGGGCATCCGGCTGGCCTACGACACGGCCACGGCCAACTTCATCAAGGGGGGCACCAACCGCGTGATCCTCTGCACCGACGGCGACTTCAACGTCGGCACCACCAGCACGGCCGAGCTGGAGCGGTTGGTGCAGGAAAAGGCCCAGACCGGCGTGTTCTTGACGGTGCTCGGGTTCGGCATGGGCAACCACAACGACGATATGCTCGAAAAGCTGGCCGACAAAGGGAACGGCAACTACGCCTACATCGACAGCGAGCAGGAAGCCAAGAAGGTGCTGGTCGACCAGATGGGCGGCACGCTGGTCGCCATCGCCAAGGACGTCAAGGTGCAGGTCGAGTTCAACCCGCGGCGGGTCGGCGGCTATCGGCTGATCGGCTACGAGAACCGCATGCTGCGGGCCGAGGACTTTAACGACGACAAGAAGGACGCTGGCGAGATCGGCGCAGGGCACACCGTGACCGCCCTGTACGAGGTCGTCCCCGCGGGCGCGACGGCGGATATCCCCGGCGTCGAGCCGCTCAAGTACCAGAAGCGGACCGACTTGACCGAGGCCGCGGCCGGCGACGAGCTGCTCACCGTGAAGCTCAAGTACAAGAAGCCCGACGACGAAAAGAGCCAGCAGGCCCTGGAGTACCCGATCAAGGACGCGGGCAACGAGTTCGGCAAGGCTTCGGCCGATTTCAAGTTCGCCGCCGCCGTGGCCTCGTTCGGCATGCTGCTGCGCGACTCGGCCCACAAGGGCACGACCAGCTACGACGCGGTGATCGAGATCGCCCAGGACGGCCTGGGGGCGGACGGCCACG
>JBBDNX010000803.1:0-9232 GCA_040877345.1 Pirellulales bacterium | reverse complement strand
CGCCATGTGGCGGTGCAGGGGACCGGCCTCTCACCGCGCCAGCCCGGCGCGGACCAACTCTTCATTCAACAACCGATCCTCGACCCAGACGTAGGCGAGGAAGCGGCCGTAGCGGTCGACGCGTTCGCGGTCGAACTCCAGCCGCACCGGCCCGGCGGCCACGAATCGGCGGCTGAAGTCGCTGGCCTCCTTGCCCCAGGGCTCGATTGCGTGGTCCGGCTTGACGCTCTCCGGCGCGTCGATGCCCAGCAGCCGCACCCGCGCCCCGCCGGCCAGCAGCAGCGTGTCGCCGTCGACCACGCGCCGCACGGCGTGCAGGCCTTCGGTGAGGTGTTCAGGCTGGGCCGGCTGCCGCCAGACGTACCAGCCCCGCGCGGCCACGAGCGCCACAACAACGCCCAGCACCAACGCACTCGGGCGCCGGGAAGGATGAAATCGCCGGCTCATCAAAATGCCACGCCGCCGGCGCGCCGGTCCATTCTGGCTGAAGAGAGTCAGTTCTTGCTGAAGTCGAAGTGCTCGATCGGCTTGCGGCCCAGCGGATTCTTGAGGAACTTCTTGCGGCACTCGGGGCACAGATCGAACCGCAATTGCTGGTAAACGTCGTCGCCGATCTCTTCGCTGGATGCGTCGTCCATCCGCTCCAGGATTTCGTGGATCTCCTGCAGGTTGTCGTTGTCTTCCTCGACCTCCAGGGGGTCGAAGGCGGCATACACTTCCAGCTTGACTACGTAGCGCAAATCATCTTCCGGGTCGAGAGTCCGCTTACAAAGATCGCACGAGTAATGAATCATGGAACGAATCTCGCGAGTCCTGGGCAACGCCGTCGCCCGAAATAGGCCGAACCACTATGTCGTTTTTCATCCTAATGCCAATGCGCGAATGGGTGCAAGCCATCTTGGGCATAAATTTCGGCCGCCTGGGCTGGTTGGCAGGTTTCGCCTCCGTGGCTCAAGTTTTCGCTTGACAAACTGTCGCGGGCGGCACTCGCAACGCCTGGACGGCGAAGGGGGGTTGCGCCGGCACGGCCGGCGTGGCAGGCCGGATCTGGCTGTGGCAAGGCCGAACGATTAGAATCACCATGTCCGGGTCGGACTGTGCCGGCCCGACTGGATCGATGTCCCTGGGAGGGGTGTATGTCGAGCGTGGCGGCGGCCGATGCCCTGGCTGCGAGCGTTTTGGTGTTGAACCGCTTTTACATGGCAGTCCACGTCGTCAGCGTCCGCAGGGCGTTCACGCTCTTGTTCCGCGAGCTGGCCGAGGTGGTCCACGTCGAGCAGGGGCAGTACGCCAATTACAACTTCGAGTCGTGGCGGGAAATCAGCGAGTTGAAGGCCAACTTCAAGGAGCCCAACGAGGACTGGATCAGGGCGGTCAACTTCGAGATCCAGGTTCCCCGCGTGATCCGGCTGTTGTTCTACGACCGCCTGCCGAAGCAAGCCATCCGCTTCAATCGGCGCAACATCTTCGCCCGCGACGCCAACCACTGCCAGTATTGCGGGCGGCGCTTCGCGACCAGCGAGCTGAGCCTGGACCACGTCATCCCACGCAGCCGCGGCGGCGAGACGAGCTGGGAGAACATCGTCTGCAGTTGCGTGAAGTGCAACGTCAAGAAAGGCGGCCGCACGCCGCGGGAAGCCCACATGCACCTGGTGCGCCAGCCGACGCGCCCCAAGCGCAGCCCGCTGTTGAGCATCAAGCTGGGCAATCCCAAGTACGAGAGCTGGAAGAGCTTCCTGGACAGCGCCTACTGGTCGGTCGACCTGAAGTAGCCGACGGCTGGAAGCCAACTGAAAGCAACCGGTGAAGGCCGAACGATGAATGCGGGCACGCCGCGAGCGGCCAGGCGCGGCTGATTCCTTGTTTGCCTCCTGCTGCCTGCTATTGTTACTCGGCTCCTGCGAGCGGTTCTTTCTTCTCGGTGATGACTGGACACTGCGGCGACATCTCGGCATTCAGGGCGGTAAAGTCCTTCCACTCCTCGGGGAGGTTGTCTTCGTGGAAGATGGCTTCCACGGGACACTCTGGGACGCAGGCCTCGCAGTCGATGCACTCATCCGGATGGATGTACAACATCTTCTCGCCTTCGTAGAAGCACTCGACCGGGCAGACCACCACGCAATCGGTGTACTTGCAGCCAAAACACGGCTCGGCAACGACGTGGGTCATCGAGAAGTTTCTCCTGTTTCGCTTGAAAGCGCCGGCAAAGGGGGTATTCGACACCCGCCTAAAATTAGTGTCAAGTGCTTAGCTGTGAACTACTTGAACGTCGCTCAGGACCGCTACCTACCGGAATCGTAAGAAGGGCCCAACTTCAAGTCAAGCCGCGCTTGGGGCCGCCGCCGAGCGTCAAAAAATCCACTGTTCCAGGGGCGGCCTGTTTTGTCTTCAGGCTTGCCTCGGTTTGCGATTCGCTCTAAAATCAGTGGGTTGACCGATTTGAGGGCTTGGCGAGCCTTCGACAGACTAGCCAGTCATCTCCGCGTGCGGTCTGCGTTGTTCCATGGCAAGGATTTGCCCCGACCAAGTTCGCCGCTGTGAGGGTACCGAGTCGTGGCCCTTTCTGAAATCGACCGCAATTTGCTGGAGCGTTGCCTGGCCCGCAAGCCGAGGGCTTGGGAAGACTTTGTGGACCGCTTCCTGGGATTGGTGGTGCACGTGACCAACCACTCGGCCCAATCCCGCTCGATTCGGCTTTCGCCCGAAGATCGCGAAGATCTCTGCGCGGAGGTCTTTCTGGCCCTGATCAAGGACGATTTCGCCATCTTGCGGCACTTCCGGGGCCAGAGCAGCCTGGCCACCTACCTGACCGTCGTCGCTCGGCGGATTGTCGTCCGAGAGCTGCTCGAGCGAAAAAGCGCCGCCCGGCTCGCGCCGGCCAACCCCGCCAGCCAGAACGACGGCCAGCCGGAGCAGCGGGTCAGCGATCGCGACGAAGTCGAGCGATTGCTCGAAGAGCTGGAAGGACGCGAGGCCGAAGTGGTCCGCATGTACCATCTCGAAGGCAAGTCGTACGAGGAAATCAGCTCCGTGGTCGGCATGCCCGAGAACAGCGTCGGACCCACGCTCAGCCGCGCCCGCGAGAAGATGCGCCGCGCCGGCACCGGCCCGACCGCCTAAGGCGCGCCTGACAAGGGGACAAGGGGAACGAAGACGACCTGGTTCGTCTGACAGTCTGGTTTCTGACGTCTGTCCTCTGAACTTCTGCCTCTGGACTCCGGCTTCCGGCCTCTGGACAATGGCCTGATGGCCATCGACCTGATCCTCGGCACGGCCGGTCATATCGATCATGGCAAGACCGCCTTGGTCAAGGCCCTGACGGGCGTGGATACCGACCGCCTGCCCGAGGAAAAACTGCGGGGAATCACCATCGAATTGGGCTTTGCCCACCTCGACCTGGGCGATTGCCGCCTGGGCATCGTCGATGTCCCCGGACACGAGCGCTTCGTCCGCAACATGCTGGCCGGCGCCACCGGCATCGACTTGGCCCTGCTCGTCGTGGCCGCCGACGACTCGGTCAAACCTCAAACCCGCGAGCACCTGGAGATTCTGCGGCTGCTCGAGCTGGATACCGGCCTGGTTGCCCTGACCAAGTGCGACCAGCCCGAGCCGGACTGGATCGACCTGGTCGAGGAAGAGATCCGCGACCTGGTCGAAGGCACCTTTTTGGAGTCGGCCGCGGTGGTCCGCACCAGCGTGCACAGCGGCCAGGGAATCGACCTGCTGCGCCAGGCGCTCGAAGCGGCCGCCCGCAAAGCGGCCGCCTCGCCTCGCCGCCAACGGCAAAGCGGGCCTTTCCGGCTGGCCGTCGATCGCAGCTTTACCATCGCCGGTCATGGCACCGTTGTCACCGGCAGCGTAGCCAGCGGAAAGGTTCGGGTGGGGGACGAGCTACTGCTGGAGCCCGGAGGCGTGCGCGTTCGCGTCCGCGGTCTGCACAACCACGATCGGCCCGCCGACGAAGTGCACCGGGGACAGCGGGCCGCCATCAACCTGGCCGGCGTGCACCATGGCGAAATCCGCCGCGGCCAGGAACTGGCCACGCCCGGCTACCTGGTGCCCAGCCGCCTGGTGACCGTGCGGCTCAACCTGCTGCCGGGGGCCGGCAAGGCCTTGAAAAACCGGGCCCGCGTCCGCTGTCACCTCGGCACGGCCGAGTTGATGGCCGCCGTCGTGCTGTTGGACCGCGATCGCCTGGAGCCTGGCGAGAGGGCGCCGGCACAGCTTTTTCTGAACGAGCCGGCGGTCGCCACTTGGGGCCAGCCGCTGGTGATTCGCAGCGAGTCGCCGGTGGTCACCATCGGCGGCGGACAGGTGCTCGACCCGCACGCTGGGCGGCTGGCTCGCGGCCGGCGGGCGGTGCTCGACCGCGTGGCCGGTCTGGGCGCCATTGATCCGGTCGAGCGGGCCTCGGCCGCGCTCTCGTTCTTCGGCCTGCGGGATTGGCAGCCGGCCGACCTGTCGCGCGCGGCGGGCGTCGACGACCCGGCCGCCATCGTCGAGCGGTTGGCGGCCCGCGGCGAGTTCGAGGACGTGGTGGTGTCGCCCAGCCGGACGATGCGAGTACACCGGCTGTTTTTGGCCGATCTTTTTGAACGTATCGAAGCGATCCTCGACAAGGAGCACCAGCAGCATCCTTTGCGGGCCATGCTCGACCGCTCGCGCCTGGTCAACCGCCTGGGCTATCTCGGTCCGGATTCGGTGATCGAGGCGCTGCTGGCATCGATGACCCGTGCGGGCCGTCTCCGCTCGAACGAACGGGGAGTTGCCTTGCCCGGCCGCGGCCCGCAAATGACCAACAACGAGCAGAAGCTGGTCGGCCAGATTATCGAGACGTACCGCGAGGCCGGCTACCAGCCACCCACGGTGGAAGAAATCAAGGCCCAGGCGCCCAGAAACCAGGCGGTCGTGCCGCAATTGATCGCCCTGGCGGCCGCCGAAGGGCACCTGATCGAGATCGCGGCCGGTTTTTTCCTGCACGCCGAGGTATCCGAGCAGCTTCGCGGCACACTGCGGGACCACTTCGCCGCGGGCAGCGGCCTTACCGTGAGCCAGATCCGCGAGATCCTCGGCACCAGCCGCAAGTATGCCGTGCCGATCTGCGAATACCTGGACCGGACCGGTTTCACTCGCCGCGAAGGGGACGTTCGATGGTTGGCCGAACCGGCCGCCGAGACACTGCCCGCCGGCCAGTCGACCGCCACCCCCAGCCAGCATTGACCCACCGCAAGCTCCTTTTGATTTCAGGGACCAAACCATGGCCGGCAACGTTTTGAGAAACCTCCCCTCGGTCAGCGAGCTGCTGGAAAGCCCGCCGCTGAAGTCGCTGGTCGACCGGGTCAGCCACAACGTGGTGGTGGGCCGCGTGCGGTCGTTCCTCGACGACGTCCGCAGCGAAGTCCAGACCGCGCGGGCCGAAGTCAAGCTGCCGGGCGTGATGGAGCTGGCCGAACGAATCGCGCATCGCATCCTGGAGGCCGACACGCCCGCGCTGCGGCCCGTGATCAACGCCACCGGCGTGCTGCTGCACACCGGTCTCGGCCGGGCGCCGCTGGCCGATGAGGCGATCAGCGCCATGACGGCCGTGGCCCGCGACTATGCCAGCGTCGAGCTCGACCTGCCCACGGGCCGCCGCTCGCAGCGGGTGGTGGCGGTCGAAGGATTGCTCAAGGAGCTCACCGGGGCGGAGGCGGCCCTGGTGGTCAACAACAATGCCGGGGCCACCATGTTGACGCTGGCCGCCCTGGCCGCCGGCCGCGAAGTGATCGTGTCGCGAGGGCAGTTGATCGAAATCGGCGGCAGTTACCGGCTGCCCGACGTCATGGCCGCCAGCGGCGCCATCCTGCGGGAGGTGGGCACGACCAACAAGACGCACCTGGATGACTATTCGCGGGCCATCGGGGCCAACACCGGCGCGTTGCTGCTGGTGCATCCCAGCAACTTCGTGGTGGTGGGTTTCACGGCGGCTGTTTCGCTGGGCGAGCTGGTCCGGCTGGCCCGCCCGGACCGGCTGCCGGTGGTGCACGACATCGGCTCGGGTGCTCTGATCGATTTTTCCCAGTTCGGCTGCCGCGACGAGCCGATGGCCGCCCAGAGCATTGCCGAAGGGGCCGACGTCGTGCTGTTCAGCGGCGACAAACTGTTGGGGGGGCCGCAATGCGGAGTCGTCATCGGCAAGCGATCGCTTGTCGAGACGATCGCCCGGCATCCGCTGACGCGTGCTCTGCGGGTCGACAAGCTGACGCTGGCGGCCCTGGAGGCGACCTTGCGGCTGTATCGCGATCCGTCCCGGGCCCGCCGCGCGATCCCGCTTTTGCAATTGCTGAGCACGTCGCTGGAAAACCTGGAAAGCCGGGCCCAGCGGCTGGCCCCGCAGATGGCCCATACGGCGGCGGTGGCCTCGGCCGAGGCGGTCCGCGATGTCACCTATCTGGGCGGCGGTTCGGTGCCAACCCAGGAAGTTCCGACCTGGTGCGTGGCGTTGACGCCGGCCGGCGGATCGGGCGTGGACCGCCTGGCCGCCCGTCTGCGCTCGGGGCCGACGGCGGTGGTGGGTCGGGTGCAGCACGACCGGGTCTATCTCGACTTGCGGACCGTTTTTGCCCGCCAGGACCAGGACCTGGTGTCCGCCGTGGCGGCACTGGAGTAGGAGCGGGGAAAGGCAGAAGGCAGAAGGAGGAAGGCAGAAGGCAGAGGGCAAGAGAATTAGGGAGGGAAGCATGAATCAGAAAGAGGGGGCTGCAATAGTCGATTTGGCGACACGAACAAAGGCCTTCGCGTTGCGCATTATTCGGTTGTTTGGGGCACTCCCAAAGAAGACCGAGGCGCAGGTGCTGGGAAAGCAACTGCTCGACAGCGGCACCTCCGTCGGAGCTCACTATCGAGAAGCAACCCGCGCTCGATCGACGGCCCAATTTGTCAGCAAAGGTCAGGGCGGTCTGGCGGAACTGGAGGAGACCGCCTACTGGCTGGAGTTGCTGGCAGAAAGCGGCATAATCCGCGCTTCGCGATTGCACGATATTCAACGTGAAGCGGGCGAGCTAACCGCCATTCTCGTAACCTGTGCAAATAACGCGAGCAAGAAAGACCCCAAGAGGAAGGCCCGACGGGAAGTAGCGTCCTAACGGTCTTCGTCCTTCTGCTTTCGTCCTTCTGCCTTCTGCCTTCAAATGCTGCTGGCCAATTCGCCCGGCAGGCGCCATAATGGCTATTTGGCCTCCCGCACCATGGAAAGGTCCACCATGGACGATAAGCTCAACTACCTCGGCATCACTTTCGACGACGTACTGCTGGAGCCCCGCTACAGCGA
Organism: Pirellulales bacterium; assembly: GCA_040877345.1. Classification (GTDB taxonomy): domain Bacteria; phylum Planctomycetota; class Planctomycetia; order Pirellulales; family JAICIG01; genus JBBDNX01. The sequence continues at coordinate 1,923 of JBBDNX010000803.1, read as the reverse complement.
CGTGGTTCCGGCCGACTGCGACGTGAGCACCCAGTTGACCAGGCGGATCAAGCTCAACATCCCGCTGTTGAGCTCGCCCATGGACACGGTCACCGAGAGCAACATGGCCATCGCCCTGGCGCAGGAAGGGGGCTTGGGCGTCATCCACAAGAACATGTCGGTGGCCAACCAGACCGATGAGGTCGACAAGGTCAAACGCAGCGCCAACGGCATTATCTTCGATCCGGTCACGCTGCCGCCGGAGGCCACCGTGGGCCGGGCGCGTGAAATCATGGCCCAGCACAACGTTTCCGGCGTGCCCATCACCAGCGGGGGCGGACGGCTGGTGGGCATTCTCACCCGCCGCGACCTCAGGTTTCTGGAGCGCTCCGACCTGCCGATCTCCGAGGTGATGACCCGCGAGCACCTGGTAACGGCCACGGGGACTGTAACGCTTGAGCAAGCTGAAAAGATCCTGATGGCAAATAAGGTCGAGAAACTTTTGCTGGTGGACGAAAATAAGAGACTGACCGGCCTGATTACGATCAAAGACATCGACAAGATGCGGCGTTTTCCCAATGCCTGCAAAGATAGGCAAGGCAGGTTGAGGGTCGGCGCCGCCGTGGGAGTGTACGAATACGAGCGCGTGGAAAGCTTGATCGCCAAGGACGTCGACGTGCTAATCGTCGATAGCGCCCATGGGCATTCGGCCAACGTCGTCGAGACGCTCCGCGAGATCAAGAAACGCTGGGATATCGAAGTGGTGGCCGGCAACGTGGCCACGCAGCAGGGATGCTTGGACCTGATCGCGGCCGGCGCCGACGCCGTCAAGGTGGGTATCGGACCCGGCTCGATCTGCACCACGCGGGTCATTTCCGGCGTGGGCGTGCCGCAGACCACCGCGATTTACCAGGCCTCCAGGGCCGCCCAGGCCAGCGGCGTGCCGATTATTGCCGACGGAGGAGTGCGTTATTCGGGCGATCTGACCAAGGCCATCGCGGCCGGCGCTTCGGTGGTGATGATTGGCGGGCTGTTTGCCGGGCTGCTCGAGAGCCCCGGCGAACAGATCCTGTACCAAGGCCGCTCGTACAAGATTTATCGGGGAATGGGCTCGATGGGAGCCATGGTCCAGGGATCGAGCGAACGTTATCGGCAGCGGACGGAGGAGCGCGGCGTGGCCAAGCTGGTGCCCGAAGGGGTCGAGGGCCGGGTGCCGTTCCGTGGACCTTTGAGCGCGTTCGTGTATCAGCTCGTGGGCGGCCTGCGGGCCGGCATGGGTTATTGCGGCGCCCGCAACATCGATGAATTGAGGAAGGATTCGAGATTCATACAGGTTTCACCGGCCAGCGTGCGGGAGAGCCACCCCCATGACATTGCCATTACGCAGGAAGCACCCAACTACACTACCGAGTACGCCGCGGGCGGCAGCGATTGACCGGCACGGCCGGCCGGCCGGCACGGCGGCCCGCTTCGCCGGCCGCTGGCTGATGTTGGCCGTGGCGGTGTTCGGCCTCGATGCACTGCCGGCGCCTGCTCACGCCGGGCAGTGGAAGGCGTCGGCCGGCAGCTCGCCGGCCCGGTCCGCCTCGGCCCGCTCGACCGCCAGCACGTCCGGCACGCTCAAGGAATCGGACGGGCTGAAGTGGCGCAGCGCGGCTCGCGGCGAGCCGGCGCGGTTGGGCGACCAGTCGCACTCCAAGCCGCTTGCCGAACAAGCCACACCCAGGCAAGCGCTTGCCGCGCGCCGTCTCGTGCACCATTCCAACGGCTCGCCGAATACGATCATCCTTACCAAGGCCGCGGGTGACGAAAGCGATCCTTTCAGTGATCCGTTTGAGGACGGCGGTCCACCGCAGCGCCCCTCGCAGTTGAAGCTGTTCATCGGCTCGCAGGAGTCCGAGACGCCGCCTCGGCGGCTCGATAGTCCGCCGCCACCGCTCGTAC
>JBBDNX010000802.1:0-9238 GCA_040877345.1 Pirellulales bacterium | reverse complement strand
GCTGCCGGGGGCTTACGCCGCCCGGCTATTGACTTTCGCCCCGTCCGGGGCTGGTAGTGAACGCCTTCCAATCATCTACGTCCCACTTTCGCCTCGATTCTGTGTTCCGTCCCAGGCGCCAAGGACCCGCCGCCCTGGCGGAAGTTTTTCCGGGCAGTTAGCTACTGTTGTGGCCCGTCTTGCCCGCGGCCAGAATCCTGGCGAATTTAGCTACAGCCTGGTGGCACTGCTCGCGGCCCCCCACCTGCCTGCCCCGTTTGCACCCACAATCGGGGATTTTGCTTGCCACGGAAAGGAATTCCGAGACACTGATATTAGGCGCGTGCCAGGCGTCCAGGCGGCCCTGCCGGCCGCGGCCTTGGCTTCTTTGGAAAAACTGGCTTGCTCGGGGTCGGTCCGTGCACATTCGGGGAACAGGGATTGCCGCATTGAGGAGCTGGGTGGTGATGCTGGCACCCATCCTGCTGGCCGCCGCCGGCTGCGATGAGGATCTCTCCAATACCGGCCGGCTGGACCAGGTCTGGGGGCGGCGTGGCATCTCGGACGGCAGGCTGCAAAAGCCGCGGGCGCTGGCCATCGACCGCAACGACGAGTTGTACATCGTCGATATGACCGCTCGGATCCAGGTGTTCGACACGGAGGGCAAGTTCCTGCGCGGCTGGAGCACTCCGCGGCATGAAAACGGCCGGCCCACCGGGCTGTCGATCGACCCTGAGGGCCGACTGCTGGTGGCCGATACGCACTACTATCAACTGCTGGTGTATTCGCCGCAGGGAACATTGGTCCAGCGCCTGGGCGGCGTTGCCGGGAACCGTCCGGGCCAGTTTGGGCTGGTGACCGATGCCGTTGCCGACCGCCATGGCAACCTTTACGTGGCGGAATACGGCGAATACGACCGCATCCAGAAATTCACGGCGGACGGCAAGTTCCTGTTGCAATGGGGCGGGCACGGATCCGAGCCGGGTCAGTTCATCCGCCCGCAGAACATGGCCATCGACGAAGCCGACCGGATTTGGGTGGCCGACTCCTGCAACCACCGGATTCAAGTCTTCGACGCCGAGGGCAAGCTGCTGAAGCTCTGGGGCGCCCAAGGCGGCGGCATCGGCCAACTGTACTATCCCTATGACCTGGTCTTCGACGGCGAAGGTCATCTCTACGTCTGCGAGTATGGAAATCACCGGGTGCAGAAGTTCGACCGCGACGGCCACTCGCTTGGCTGCTGGGGCCGGCAGGGCCGCGGACCCGGCGAGCTGCACAACCCGTGGGGCCTGGTCCGCGACAGCCAGGGAAGAATTCACGTGCTGGATACGAACAACCATCGGGTCCAACGGATTATCATGTGACCATGCTCCCCTACCGCGCCGATTTCGACAGTCCGTGGTACCTGGCGCTGTTGGCGCTGATTCCGCTGTTATGGTGGTTCAGTTATCGCAGCCTGGCCGGGTTGGGCGCCAAGCGCCGGCTGCTGGCGATCGGGCTTCGCACGCTGATGCTCCTGCTGCTGGTGCTGAGCCTGGCCGAGCTGCAGGTGGTGCGGACCAGCCCCAAGCTGACGGTGATCTACTTGCTGGATCAGTCGCTCAGCGTCCCCGTCGAGCGCCGCGAGGCGATGGTCGACTACGTCAACGCCGCCATCCTCAGGCACCGCAAGCAGGACGACAAGGTGGGGGTGATCGTCTTCGGCCACGAAGCGGCCATCGAGGTGCCCCCCTTCGACGACGACGTGCAGCTCACGCGGCAGGTCGAAAGCATGCTGAACCCGGAAGCGACCAACCTGGCCGGCGCGCTGAAGCTGGCCCAGGCCTCGTTTCCCGAGGACGCCGCCAAGCGGATCGTCGTGATCAGCGACGGCAAGGAGAACCTGGGCGACGCCATGGAAATGGCGCAGGTGGCGGCCCTGGCGGGGATCGGCATCGACGTGCAGCCGGTCATCTACGGCGCCCGCGGCGAGGTGTTGGTGGAAAAGCTGGCCCTGCCGGCCGACGTTCGCAAGGGACAGCCGTTCGACCTGCGGGTCGTGCTGAGCAACACGACCGAGCCGGCCGAGGGCCAGTCGGGCGTGATCGGCGGCAAGCTGATTGTTTCGCGCAAGACCGACGACGAGCCGCAGGTGCTCAGCGAGCAGCACGTCGAGCTGCCGCCCGGCAAGAAGGTCTTCACGGTGCGGCAGCAGATCGAGGATCCGCATTTCTACACCTACGAGGCCCGCTTCGTGCCCGACGATCCGGCCGACGACGCCATGATCGAAAATAATCGGGCCACCACCTTCACCCACGTGCGGGGCAGCGGCCAGGTGTTGCTGATCGAGGACGCCGAATTCCCGGGCGAGCACGCCTTTCTGGTCGACCGCCTCCGCAAGGAAAACCTGGAGGTGACCATCCGTCCCAGCAACGAGTTGTTCACCGGCCTGCCGGAGTTGCAGCAGTACGACACGGTGATCCTGGCCAACGTGCCACGCGAGCACTTCAGCGATCAGCAGATCTCTATGCTGGCGCAGAACACGCAGGCCATGGGCAGCGGCCTGGTGATGCTGGGCGGCCCCAACAGCTTCGGCGCCGGCGGCTGGACCAATACCGAAATCGAGGAAGCGATGCCGGTCGACTTCCAGATCAAGAGCGCCAAGGTCGTTCCCAAGGGCGCGCTGGTTCTCTTGATGCACGCCTCCGAAATGGCCGACGGAAACCATTGGCAGAAAGTGATCGCCAAGGAGGCCATCAAGGCCCTGGGCAACGAGGACTACTGCGGGCTGTTGCACTGGGACGGCACCGACCGCTGGCTGTGGGGCAACGGCCTGGTCAAAGTCGGCGGTCAGCGCGATCAGATGCTGGGCCGCGTCGACCGGATGATCCCGGGCGACATGCCGTTCTTCGATCCGGGACTGATCAAGGCCCAGCAGGGATTCGCCAAGGTGACTGATGCCGCAGCCAAGCACATGATCATCATCAGCGACGGCGATCCCTCTCCGCCAAGCCCCAAAGTGATTCGCGGCCTGGTATCGCTCAACGTGACGGTTTCAACCGTGGCGGTTGGCTCTCATGGCCTGGCTGGCAGCACGGTGATGAAGAATCTCGCCAACGCCACCCGCGGCAAGTATTACGAGGTCAAGAACCCCAATACGCTGCCGCGGATCTTCCAGCGCGAGGCGCGGCGCGTGGCCAGGCCGCTGGTCTACGAGAACGAGCGGGGTTTCAGCCCCTACATCAAGTTTCCGCACGAGATCGTCAGCGGCATCGAGAGCGACCTGCCGCCGATCACCGGCTTCGTTCAGACCAGCGTCAAGCAGAACCCGCTGGTCGAGGTGGCCGTGGTCTCGCCGGTGCCGGTGGGGGAGGACAACGCCACCATCCTGGCGGCCTGGACGTATGGCCTGGGCAAGTCGGTGGCCCTGACCACCGACGCCGGCGCCCGCTGGGCCAGCGGTTGGACCAGTTGGGGCAGCTATGACAAGCTGTTCAGCCAGGCGGTGCGGTGGTCGATGCGTCCCGCGGGCGACCAGGGCAAGTTCACCGTGGCCACCGACGTGGAAGAGGGTCAGGTGCGGGTCTTCGTGACCGCGCTGGACAAGGACGACGAATTCCTGAACGACCTGGACCTGGCAGGCGCCGTGATCGGCCCGGACATGAAGCCTCGCGAGATCAAGCTCGAACAAACCGCCCCGGGGCGATACGTGGGCACTTTCGGCGCCGGGGACGACGGCAGCTACTTCGTGATGCTCAGCCCCGGCGCCGGGCGGGCGCCGATCCTTACCGGGGTCAACGTGCCGTACTCGCCGGAGTTCAGGCACCGGGAGGCGGACGAAGCGTTGCTGGTTGCCATGGCTTCCCTCACGCCCCAGGGAGGCAAGCCGGGGACCGTCATCCGCGACACCAGCGGCAAAGCCGACATCGAGGAGCTGCTGGCCGTCGATACCTTCCGCCGCGACCTGGCCAAGGCCACCAGCCGGCAGGATGTGTGGCACTTTGTGCTCTTCGCGGCGGGCTGCCTGTTCTTTTTCGACGTGTTCTTCCGCCGCGTGAGCGTGAGCCTGGCCTGGCTGCCGCCGCTGGCCGGCCGCGTGCGCGACCGGCTGCTGGGCCGCCAGCCCGCCCCGGCACCGGTGGAATACCTCGAGCGTTTGCGGAGCCGCAAGGCGGAGGTGGCCGAGCACATCGAGCAGCGTCGCGCCGCCGCCCGCTTCGAGCCTGCGCCCGACGCCGACTTCGACACGAGCGAGCTGGACGAGGAGCTCCTGCAGCCAGCCGCGCGGGAACGTGGGCTTTCCGGCGGGCGGGCCGGCCTCGCCCCGGAAAAACCGACGGAGGAGGATCTCTACACGGCCCGCCTGTTGAAGGTCAAGAAAGACGTCCGCCAGAAGCGCGAGCGCGAGGACAAGCAGTTGCTGGAGTAGAGTCGACGAACGATTTTTTAAGGTCTGCCGGCGGGCAGCCTGATCACCATCTGGAGAAGTCCTTCCATGAGTATCGGCGAGTCGATCGAACGCAGGGCCGAGGAGTTTGTCGGCCGTTACGGCGCGGTGCGCGAGCAGCTCGCCCGGGTCATTGTGGGGCATGACGAGATCGTCCATGGCGTGCTGACGTGCTTGTTCGTCGGTGGGCACTGCCTGTTGGAGGGGGTTCCCGGTCTGGGCAAAACGCTGCTGGTCCGCTCGCTGGCCGAGGCGCTGTCGCTGCACTTCTCGCGGATCCAGTTCACTCCCGACCTGATGCCCGCCGACATCCTGGGCACCAACATGGTCATGGAAACGCCCGACGGCAAGCGGATCTTCGAGTTCCAGCAGGGACCGATCTTCACGCAGATCTGCCTGGCCGACGAGGTCAACCGGGCCACCCCCAAGACGCAGTCGGCGATGCTCGAGACGATGCAGGAAGGCTCGGTGACGGTGGGCGGACACCACTACCAGCTCGAGAAGCCTTTCTTTGTCATGGCCACTCAGAACCCGATCGAACAGGAAGGAACCTATCCGCTGCCCGAAGCCCAGCTCGACCGCTTCTTCTTCAAGCTGCTCGTCGGGTATTCCAGCCGCGAGGAGCTTTCCAAGATCATCGATCGCACCACCCGCGGTGAAGTGATCCAGGTGAACAAGGTCATGGATGGGGCCGAGATCCGCCGCTGGCAGCAACTGGTGCGCGAAGTCATCCTGGCGCCGCACGTCCAGGACTACGTGGTCCGCCTGACGCTGGCCACGCACCCCGGCGGCCCCTATGCCCTGCCGATCACCAACCGCTACATCCGCTGGGGCGCCAGCCCGCGCGGCGCTCAGGCGGTGGCGCTGGCCTCCAAGGTGCGGGCCCTGCTCGAAGGCCGCTACAACGTCAGCTTCGAAGACGTGCGGCGCGTGTATCTGCCCGCCATGCGGCACCGCGTGCTGCTGAACTTCGAGGCCCAGGCCGAGGGCATCGGAAGCGACATGGTCCTGTTGGACCTGCTGGAAGGCGTCTCCGAAAAGGCCGAGGGCGAGAAGGCAGCCTGAATCACGTGCGAGCCGGTCCGCATGGTGCCCGGTTGGACCTGGAAATCCTTGAACGGCGGCAACGCCGGCTGAAAAGAAATGGCGACCGCGACCCCCGCCCTGTTGAGCCCCGAGCTGCTGGCCCAATTGGAAAAACTGGAGCTGGTCAGCCGCAAGATATTCCGCGGCCGCATGAAGGGCGAGCGGCGCAGCCGGCGCAAGGGGCAAAGCGTGGAGTTCGCCGATTTCCGCAGTTACGTCCACGGCGACGACCTGCGGTTCATCGACTGGAACACCTACGCCCGCCTCGACAAGCTGTTTCTGAAGCTGTTCCTTGAGGAAGAGGACCTGCACTTTTACGCCCTGATCGACGCCAGCACCTCGATGGACTTCGGCGAGCCGACCAAGCTGCACTATGCCAAGCAGTTGGCCGCCTCGCTCGCGTTCATCGGGCTGGTGCGGGCCGACCGCGTCAAGATCGAGACCATCGGCCAGCCGGCCCGGCAGCCGGGGCCCGTCTGGCGGGGCCGCCGCAGCCTATGGCGGATGCTCGACCACCTGGAACACCTCGAGGCGGGCGAGACGGCGCCCTTGGCCGAAGGCGTCAAGAACTTCTGCCTCCGCAACTCCGGCAAAGGCATCGTGGTGCTGATCAGCGACCTGATGGACAAGCAAGGCTACCAGGATGCCCTGCGGTACCTGGTGGCCCAGCAGATGGACGCCTACATCATCCAGGTGCTCTCGCAGGAGGAAATCGAGCCGGAGATCAAGGGCGACCTGCGGCTGATCGACTGCGAGGACGCCGACGTGGCCGAGATCACCGTCAGCGGTCCCTTGCTGAAACGCTATAGGCAAAACCTGGCTGCCTTCGTCGAGGGCGCCAAGGAGTTCTGCAACCGCCGCGGCATGACCTACATCCTGGCCAACAACCAGGTGCCGGTGGAGCAGTTGGTCACCAGTTATCTGGCCAAGCGAGGCCTCGTTCGCTAGATCACGCAGTCCGCTAAATCGCGAAACGCTTCGCGCCGGAAACGGAAAGGAAAAGACTTTCATCGATGTGGCCGCAATGGACGAGCATGCTGTCGCTGGGGCAGTGGGCCCTTCTGGCCCTGGTGCCGCCGGCGATCGTTGCGCTCTACTTTCTCAAGCTCAAGCGGCAGCCGCTGGAGGTGCCCAGCACCTATCTCTGGCACAAGTCGATTGAGGATCTGCACGTCAACAGCATCTGGCAGCGGCTGCGGCAGAGCCTGCTGTTGTTCTTGCAGTTGCTGCTGGTGGCCCTGCTGATGTTCACGCTCTTGCGCCCCTCCTGGCAGGGGTCGAAGCTGAGCGGCGGCCGCTACATCTTCATGGTCGACACGTCGGCGAGCATGGGCGCCCAGGACGTCGAGCCCTCGCGGCTCGAGGAAGCCAAGAAACGCGTGGGGCAACTGATCGACGAGATGCGGTCGGGCGACGTGGCCATGATCATCAGCTTTTCCGACACGGCGCGGGTCGAGCAGTCGTTCACCGACAACCGCAACGAGCTGCGCCGCCGCCTGGCCGCCATCAAGCAGACCGACCGATCCACCTCGCTGGCCGAGGCCTTGCGGGTCGCTTCAGGCCTGGCGAACCCGGGCCGCAGTGCCGCCGACACCACCGATTACCAGGTGGCCGAGGCCATGCCGGCCAAGCTCTTCATCTTCAGCGACGGCAAGTTCCCCGACGTCAAGGATTTTTCCCTCGGTCATCTGACGCCCCAGTACGTGCCCATCGGCCGCCGGCACCCGGCCAATGTCGCCGTGGCCGCCTTCACCACGGCCCGCAACGAGGAGCGAGCCGACCGGCTGCAGGCCTTCGGCAGGCTGGAGAATCACGGCCCGGAGGAGGTCGAGGTGGACGTGACGCTTTCGCTGGACGGCGAGCTGCAACGTGCCGCGCGGCTGCAGATTCCGCCCGGCGAGTCGGCGGGCTGGCCGGTCGACCTGGAAGAAGTCGAGCAGGGCACTCTGGAGCTGCGGGCCGAAATCCAGGATAGCCTGCTCGTGGACAACCTGGCTTGGACCACCATCGGCAAGCCGAAGCGATCCAAGGTGCTGCTGGTCACGCCCGGCAACGAGCCGCTGGCTTTCGCCCTGGCCACCGACCGGGCGGGCGAGCTGGTCGACGCGACCGAGCACAGCCCGGATTTCCTGGCGCTGCCGGCCTACCGCGAGGCCGCGGCCACCGGCGGTTGGGACCTCGTGATTTACGATCGCTGCCTTCCGGACCGGATGCCGCAGGCCAATACGCTGTTTATCGGACAATTACCGCCGGGCGACGCCTGGAAGGCCGGCGACAAGGTGAACGTGCCGCAGATCATCGACACCGAGCGGACGCACCCCTTGATGCAGTTGCTCGACATGGGCGACGTGTTGATCGCCGAGGGAACGCCGCTGTTTCCGCCGCCCGGCGCCACCGTGCTGATCGATACGGACGTGGGGGCCTTGTTCGCCATTGCCCCGCGCGAGGGCTACGAAGACGCGGTGCTGGGGTTCGAGCTGATCGGCCCGGAGAACGTCGGCTCGAACTGGCCGGTCAAGCCGAGCTTTCCCGTGTTCACGCTCAACGTGCTCGACTATCTGGGTGGCGGCCGCGCGGCCCGGGACGGGGGGAGCGTGCGGCCGGGCCAGGCCGTGACCTGGCGCAGCGACACGGGCGCCGAACAGATCCAAGTCCGTACGCCCAGCGGCAAGACGCTGCCGGTAAGCCGCGGCAGCCTCAACACGTACACCATTCTCGGCACGTCGGAGGTGGGCGTGTACGAAGTCCGCGAAGAGAAGCGGCTGGCGGGCAAGTTCGCGGTCAACCTGTTCAACAGCCAGGAGAGCAGCCTGGCGATCCGGCCGCGATTGACGATCGGCGATACCAAGGTTGCGGGTGATACGGTTTGGGAGGCTAGCCGCCGCGACCTGTGGAAATTCCTGCTGCTGGCGGCACTGGCCGTTTTGCTGCTGGAGTGGTATATCTACAATCGACGCGTCTATGTTTGAGGATTGCCGTCCGAGCCCTCGCCCCCCGCTGTAAAAAACCCTCCGATGCCGCAGGAACGCCCATGATCACCAAGGTGTTGCTCCGGCGAAAGAAGCGCCGCGCGGCGAGCGAGCCCGGCAAGCAGAACGTCCTCAACAAGATCGTCGAGAACGACCTGATCCGGCGGGTGAGCTACGAGCAGTACCGCGAGAAGGTCCGCGACGTGTACGACGGCCCGCAGGGGGCGATCTTGGCCACCTGCAGCCTGCTCTCGCTGCACCTGACGTTCGGCGACCGCCTGTTGCGGGAACGCAAGTTCGATCTGCGGGGCGCCCGCCACATCCTCGACGTGGGCAGCGGCGCGGGGCAGATCGCCAAGCACCTGCTCAAGTACGCCGATCCCGGCACGCGGATCACCTGTTTCGATCTTTCGCTGGGGATGCTCAAGCGGGCCCGCGGCCGGTTGAAGAGCCGCCTGCCCGATTACCTGGTGGCCGACCTGACGCGGCTCCCCTTCGCCGACGGCAGTTTCGACTGCGTGACCTGCGGCTACGTGTTGGAGCACCTGCCCGACGCCCGGTTGGGGCTGGCCGAGCTGGCCCGCGTGATGGTGCCCGGCGGGCGGATGCTGCTGTTGACCAGCGAGGACAACTTTTCCGGCGCCTGGACCAGCCGTTTCTGGTGCTGCCGCACCTACAACCGCCGCGAGCTGTACGAGACCTGCCAGAGCGTCGGCCTGGCCTGGAAGAAAGAGCTCTGGTTCACCCGCATGCACAAGGCCCTACGCGCCGGCGGCAT
>JBBDNX010000801.1:0-1714 GCA_040877345.1 Pirellulales bacterium | reverse complement strand
GCCTCGGCCAGCTCGTCGCGGCCGCCGAGCGGCTTTTCGTTGAAAGAGCTGATCACGTCGCCAGGCTGTAAACCGGCCTTGGCCGCCGGGCTCTCGGGATAGACATAGCGGACCTGGACGCCGGCAGGTTCGGCGGCAGGCTGGCCGGCGGCGGGCTGGTCGGCGGCAGGCTGGTCGGCGGCTGGCTCGGCGAGATGGGTGGACCGGACGGCCAGGATGCCCAGGAACGCGCGCTGGTAGGGCTCCAGGTGATCGACCAGCTTGATGGCCCGCTCGAATTGTTCGTCGCCGCGCTGGACCGTCAGCGCGACCGTGTCGCCCGCATAGCGCCGGTTGATCTCGTAGAGCAACTGGGCCTGCCGCTCGATGGGGCGGCCCTCGACCGAGATGATGCGGTCGCCCGACTTCAAACCGGCCTCGTACGCCGGCGAGTTGGGACGGCAGGCCGCGATCAGGGCCGGGTCGCTGTACACGTCGCGCCCCGACATGCTGATGCCCAGCAGGCCGGGCTTGAGATTCTCTCCGGCCTTGAGCCGCGGCAGCACTGCGTTGACGTGCTCCAGGGGGATGGCAAAGCCGATGCCCGAGTCGTACCACTCGACGCCGGCCACCTCGCCGCTTTCGGTGGGCGACAGCGGCACCAGCACCCCCAACACCCGACCGCGGATGTCGATCAGCGGCCCGCCGTAGTTGGCCGGCGAGATCTTGGCATCGGTCTGAAGGGCCTTGCCCCAGATGCGCTCCAAGGCGCTGACGATGCCGACGGAGAGATTCGGCTGCGATCCTTCGAAAGTGCGGCCCACGGCGATCGACCACTGGCCGACCATCATTTGGGCCGCCGGGGCCGCTTCCGGGACCGGCAGAGGCTCGCCGGCCGCCACCTTCAACAACACCAGCATGCGGCTGTGGTCGGTGGCGACGAGTTGGGCCGGTAGCCGAGTCCCGTCCGGCAGGCTCACCAGGATGGAGGTCGGTTTCTGGGCGAAGTTGAAGGCGCTGGAAACGACATAGCCGTCGTCGGAGACAACCAGGCCGGTGGTCGGGCCGGTGCCGAAGAGCACCTGACCGCTGCGCTCCAGGCCGCCCACCGTCTCGATGCTGACCACCGAGCCGGCGACGTGCTCGACGGCCGCCTTGATGGCCCGCTCTTCGGCGAGCTCGATGTCGTCCTGGGCAGGAAGAACGCCGGCCGGCAGAGAGACCAGCAAGGAGAAGAGGAAGAGATTCCGGATTTTGGATAACGGCATGTGGGGTGGGCCCGGGTTATTGGATTTCATCGGGAGCGGCCAGCTCGACGTCGATCAGCTCCTGGCCGCCTCGGATGACGGTCAGCTTGATCTTGTCGGCGCGGTCGATCTGCCCCAGCTCGGTGACCAGGGCCTTGCACGATTGCACCAGGCGGTCGTTGACGAACAGCACCAGGTCGTCCGGCCTCAGGCCGGCCGCGGCGGCCGGCGAGCCTTCGTGCACGGCGTCGATGAACGGCGGAGTGCGCTCCAGCACGTCGGGCACCAGCGCCAGTCCCAGCAGGTGGGAGTTGAGAGGCTGTTCGGGCGGGGACTGGCCGTCGGCGGCACTGCCGGGAATGAACTTGCCCTCGCGGATCTGGGCGACGGTGGAGGTCATTTCCTCGACCGGGATGGCGTAGTTCAGCCAGGTGTTGTTGAGCGAGTTGCGCAGCTCCTTGCCCAGCATTCCCAGCAGCCGGCCCTGG
>JBBDNX010000800.1:0-1719 GCA_040877345.1 Pirellulales bacterium | reverse complement strand
CGCCGTGCGGCGCTGGTGGTTGCTGCTCCGGCAGCCTCTGTCGGGAAATCCTGGCAAATCGCTCGGTCCCGCGCGTGGTCATTGGTGTGCTAGCACGCCGGCGGCACCGCGGCCGCCGACCCTGGCGGCCGTTTATTACCCGGCCGGCCCCGCGCTTGCAAGACGGATAATCGCTCCCGCTCGCCTCTCACCAATCCAGGTAGCCTTCTATGTCGGCCGCGACCTGGCCGGTGGCTTCGTGGTACAGCCAGCCGCCGTTTCCGCTGGCGGCCGTGGGCGGGAACTCGGCCGTGGCGGTGAACAGCTTGCTCCCCGAAATCGGGTTGGCCGGCAGGCCAGTGACGGCGTATGGGCCGAACGGATAAGCGGGGCCCGCGACTCCCACCTCCCCCTCGACGTTCGTGGCGGAAGTCATTTGCGGCAAGCTGCCACCGCTGATCGTCGGCAGCCGCCCGAGGTGATGCTGCCGGTACACTTCAATCTGCGTCCGCAACGATCGCAGGTGGCTCTTGAGCATCCCCTCCATGGCGTCGTGGCTCGACGACGAGAACAGCGGGATCATCGTGGCGGCCAGGACCGCGATAATCACCACGACGATCAGCACTTCGATCAGCGTAAACGCATGTCGGCACTTGTCGCAACGCATAACGCCCCTTCACTTCCCCATTGTATTGGCCGCCTAGGGGACTATAGGTCAAGGTTCGCGCGCGGCAAATCGGCGGCAGGCACGCCCGGCGTGCCGTCCACGCAGGGAGCACGGCGAGTCCACGAGCGCACCGCAGGGCGTCTGCAGGTCTTCCTTCCGCCCCCGCCCGCGGCAATAATCGGCTGAATATCTATCGGAGGCCACCCATGCCGGAACTGCTGACTGACGATGAATTACGCCACACGGCCTTGTCCCTTCTGGAACAGGAATTGGGACCCGTCGAGACGCTCCGTTTTCTGGCCCTGGTCCGGCGCGAGCCCTTCGATTATGCCGGTTGGCGCGCACAACACATGGCTGACATGAGCGTGGAAGAACTTTTCCGCCGGATGGACCAGGCCGAAGCTGGGTCCTCGTCGAAATAAATGGCGCCCGTTACGACGCCGGCGCTTCGATCACTTTCCGCCAGCGCTGGGGCATAAAGTAGCAGGCACACTCCGTGTGCCGTCCGCTCTCCCGCTAAGGCACACGGCTGCGGCACACGGAGTGTGCCTGCTACTTATGCCCGCTACTCCTTCACAAGCTGCCGCTGCTTCGCCAGCGCCTGCTTCAACTCGGCTACCAGCGCGGCGCGGCCCGGATCGTCGTACACGCTTTCGAGCTCGCGGGGATCCTCCCGCAGGTCGAAAAACTCCCATTCGTCCAGCTCGTAGAAATGAATCAGCTTGTAGCGGTCGGTCCTGATCCCCCGGTGCCGCCGGACATCGTGAACCCCGGGAAACTCGTAAAAGTGGTAGTAAACGCTCGTCCGCCAATCCTCAGGCACCGACTCCTTGAGCAGCCCCACCAGGCTGAGGCCCTGCATGTCCTTGGGAATGTCCAGCCCGGCAACCTCCAGAAGCGTCGGCGCGAAGTCGAGGTTCTGCACCAGGTGCTCGTCCACGCTGCCGGCACGCACCACGCCAGGCCAGCGCACGATCAGCGGCATCCGCAGCGACTCCTCGTACATCCAGCGCTTGTCGTACCAGCCGTGCTCACCCAGAAAGAACCCCTGGTCCGAGCTGTACACCACCACC
>JBBDNX010000799.1:0-9291 GCA_040877345.1 Pirellulales bacterium | reverse complement strand
GCAGGCCACCGTCTATCACGGCCTGCCGCCCGACTTGCACTGCTGCCGAGAGCAGCCGGGCGATTACCTGGTCTTCCTGGGCCGCATCTCGCCGGAGAAGCGCGTGGACCGTGCCATCGAGATCGCCCGCCGCGCGGGTATGCCTCTGCGGATCGCCGCCAAGGTCGATAATGCGGACAAGCGTTATTTCCACGAGGAGATCGAGCACCTGTTCGCCGACCCGCTGGTGGAATACCTGGGCGAGCTGGACGAGCGACGCAAGGGTGAGTTGTTGGGCGGCGCCCGGGCGCTGTTGTTCCCCATCGATTGGCCCGAGCCGTTCGGTCTGGTGATGATCGAAGCCATGGCCTGCGGCTTACCGGTGATCGCCTGGCGCCGCGGCTCGGTGCCCGAGGCGATCGAGGACGGAGTCACCGGGTTTATCGTAGACGGGGTGGACCAAGCCGCCGAGGCCGTGGCCCGCGCGGGCCATTTGAGCCGCGCGCGGTGCCGGCAGGCATTCATGGAGCGATTCAGCGTCGAGCGGATGGCCCGCGATTACGTGGCCGTCTACCAGCGGTTGATCGACCGGCAGCCGCGCCGCGAGGCGGTGCTGGTTTCGGATCGGCCAGCCGCCGAGCAGGGTCTGCCCAGTCCGGCAGCCCAGAACGGCGCGCCCCACACCCTGCAGTTCCCGCCGAAGCCGGCGTCCCTCTCCGCGTAAGACACCAAACGGACAAAGAGACGACGGAACCTCTCGCCAAGGCGCCAAGGCGCCAAGACGGACGCTACGACGACGAGGAACCACAAAGACCCCAAAGACCACGAAGACGCGACAGGGTTACGAATAAGACGAGCAACAGCCCTTCGTCGCTCGTTCTAAGGTTCTTCTGCCCCGTCTTGGCGGGCTTTGCGCCTTTGCGAGAGGCTTGTCTTCGTCAATCCGAGAATTGATTCTATTCGCGGACTTCGATCTTGAAGGTGCGGAACAAGGGTCCCTCCGGGAAGGTCCGCCGCAAGAGCGGCAGCGACACGTTGTATACCGGGATGCCGGTCTGGGTCGCCCCCTCCAGGTGGCCACGGTGGGCGTGGCCGTGGAAGACCATGGTGGCGCCGTAGCGGTTGAGCGGCTCCTCGAGCCGGCTGGAGCCGAGAAAACAAAAGATCTCGGCCGGCTCGCCCTCGACCGTCGCTTGCACCGGCGAGTAGTGCAACAGGGCCACCCGCTGCGGCACGCGCAAGCGGGCCAAGGCCGACTCGAGCTTCAAGCTCTCGTCCAATGCTTCCTGCACGAAGCGCTTGATGGCCTGCTCGCCCCAGGGCTCCAGCGTCCGGGTGCCAAATCCTCCGGCGAAGCCCTTGGCGCCGGCGAAGCCGATACCATGGACCTCGGTGCTCTCGCCATCCAGCAGCTTGACCCCCACTTTCAAGAGGATCTCGCGCACCGCCGCCTGCTGGTCGGACTGGTAGTCGTGGTTGCCCAGCACCGCGACGATTGGAATCCGCACGGCGGACAACTCCGCCGCCAGAGTCTCGGCCTCCTCGGGCAAGCCATAATCGGTCAGGTCGCCGGAGAGGGCCAAGATGTCGGCCTCGCTCGAAACCTGGGTCAGCATCGGCCGTAGAAAGTCGGGGGCGACCTTGCCACAATGGAGGTCGGCCACCGCCGCCAGGCGAACCGGAGCGGGCGAAGTTGCCATGAGCCAGTGCTCCTTGTGCGTGTTCGAACCCGACAAGCCGCGCAGGCGGCAACGGAACATCCACCGTATGGCGGCCCAGGTTACAGCAAAACACAGGCCGATTCCACTTGGTATGGCATTTGCTATTTTGGGAAGGCCCCGTGAGAAGCCGTGGGCGCTGCCGCCCGCACTGCTTTAGTTAGCGCGATCGCCATGACCACCGACGCCTCCAAACAATACGTGTCGAACCTGGAAGAGCTCCAGCGCGACACGTCGGTGTTTTACCGGCACGTGTTCCACACGCTGATCGACGAGTCGGTGCCTTTTCTGGTGGGCGGCGCGTACGCCCTGACCACCTATACGGGGATTACGCGCCGCACCAAGGACTTCGACATCTTCGTGCTTCCCCACGACATTCAGCGGACCTTGTCGATCCTGGCCAAGGCCGGTTATCGCACCGAGCTGAAGTACGAGCATTGGATCGGCAAGGTGATGCACGCCGAGCACGTGATCGACTTGATCTTCAATTCGGGCAACGGCATCTGCCCGGTGGACCAGGAATGGTTCGAGCATGCCGTGCCCGACGAGGTGCTGGGGCTGCCGTTGCGGCTCTGCCCGGCCGAAGAGCTGATTTGGCAGAAGGCGTTCATCATGGAGCGCGACCGCTACGACGGCGCCGACGTGGCCCACTTGATCCTGGCGCGCGGCGAACAGCTCGATTGGCCCCGGCTGTTGCGGCGATTCGGCGACCACTGGCACGTGCTCTTGGCCCACCTGGTGCTGTTCACCTTCATTTATCCTGGCGAACAGTCGCGGATTCCGCGCCCGATCGTGGATGCGCTCTTGGGCCGCCTGCAGGCCCAGCTCGATCGCGGCCAACCCGCCGAGCGGCTCTGCCGCGGCACATTGCTGTCGCTGCTGGGTTACCTCGACGACGTGCAGCGCGAAGGTTATCGCGACGCGCGATTGATTCCGCTGGGGACGATGACCGAGCGGCAGGTGGCGGCCTGGACCGCGGGCTTCGAGCGTCCGTGATCCAGGTCATTGGGTCAACTTCGCCTCCAGCTTGATCTCGGCGCTGCCGAACAGCTTGGAGACCGGGCAGGTTTGCTTGGCCGTTTCCGCGATGCGCTGGAAGGTTTCGCCGTCGACGCCTTCCACGGCCGCTTCGGTCTTCAGCTCGACCGTGGGAATCTGGAAGCCTTCGCCGAACTTCTCCAGGTGCACCTTGGCCGTGGTCTGAATCCGCTTGGGCGGATGCCCGGCCTTCGATAGAGCACTGGCAAACGCCATCGAGAAACAGCCGGCGTGGGCCGCCGCCAGCAACTCTTCCGGATTGGTTCCCTTGCCGTTTTCGAACCGCGACGTGAAGGAGTAGGGGCCTTCATAGGCGCCTCCGCCCAGTTTCATTTTGCCCTTGCCCTGCTTGAGATCGCCTTCCCAAACGGCCTGACTCTCGCGAACCGGCATCGGTCGACCCTCCCTTTGGTTCGTGGATAGATTCGCCCCGTTCGAGATCTCGCATTTGCTTCGACTGGCCGGCGGCAGAAGCGGCGAGCCAGGTGGCGGCGGCCTAAAGCGGGCAATTGGCGTGCCAACGGCCGGGGCAAAGCGGCAGCATGCCCAGCCGGTCGAGACCGATTGGGCCAAACTACGCCAGCAGATCGGCGATAGGCGTGCCCTGGCAGGCCGCGATCGGCCGCCCCTGCCGGTCGCGGAGCATCAAGTCGGGCGGGACTCCCAGCAAGTGGAGGATCGTGGCTGCCAGGTCGGGCGGGGTGACCGGCCGGTCGGCCGGATAAGCCCCATGGCGGTCCGACGCGCCATAGATGGTTCCCTTGGCAATGCCGGCCCCGGCCATCATGACCGACTGCAGTTGGGGCCAGTGCTCGCGGCCACCCAGGCGGTTGATTTTGGGGCTGCGTCCGAACTCGCCCATACAAACGACCAGCGTGTCGTCCAGGAGGCCCCGGTCGTGCAGGTCGGCCAGCAGGCTGGAGACGGCCTGGTCGGTGGGCGGCATCAGCCGCTCGCGCAGGTGGGGGAAGTTGCTCTCGTGGGTGTCCCAGACGGGCGAGTCGTCGGGACCTTCGTAGTGCCAGTACACGGTGACCAGCGCCACGCCCGCTTCGATCAGCCGGCGGGCCAGCAGGCAACCCTTGCCAAACAGGTGAGCCCCGTAAGCATCGCGCACGGCCGCCGGTTCGCGGTCGACTTCGAAGGCCAGGCCGGCGGCCGCCGAACCGATCAGGTCGAATGCCTGCGCATAGTAGCTGTCGAACTGCGCCACCTGCTCGACCGCGGTCAGGGTCGAGGCGGCGTTCATGGTTGACAGCAGACTTCGGCGATCGATCAAGCGCTGCGTGCTCAAGTCGGCCGACAGCACGATCTGGGGCGGCCGCAGCGATTGGCGGTGTTCGTCCGATTCGATTAGAAAGGGCGCGTGCTGTTTGCCCAGGAATCCAGCATCCTGGCCTGGAAACGTGTTGACCCCCGCGTCGCGGATGATCTCCGGCATCGAAACGAAGGCCGGCAGCCCGCGCCGCCCGGCCCGCTCGAATCCGAGGATGCAACCCAGGTGCGGATGGTCGTCGGGCGATGGCCGGATGTTCTCCGCCGTGGTTTCGTTGGGTGCGGGATGGTAGGCGCCGGTGAGCATCGTGTATCCGGCGCTGGTATGCACGGTGTCGGTGTGCGTGACCGAGCGGACGATGGTGTACTTGTCGGCCTGCGTGGCGAGGCGGGGAAACAGCTCGCTGATCTCGATGCCCGGCACGCAGGTGGCGATCGGCCGCAGCTCGCCCCGCACCTCGGCGGGCGCTTGCGGCTTGAGATCCCAGGTGTCCAGTTGCGGCGGACCCCCGGTGAGAAACAGCAGGATGCACCGCCGGGCCCGGCCAAAGCCGATCGGTGCGGCCTGGGCCGCGGCCCCGGCCCGCAGCAGGTCGCCCAGCGACAAGCCCAAGGCGGCCAGCGCGCCGGCGCGCAGAAAGTCGCGCCGCTGAAGGCCGTCGCACAGGCGCCGCGGCGGTCCTTGAACGGTCAGCATGGCCCGATCGTCTCGCGTCGAGAGGAATCTCGCAAGTGGCGGGCTAGCAATCCTGCTTCCGCCACTGCCCGGTCGGGTCCATTGTAGCAGGCTTCAAAGCAGCGTGTAGCCGCCGTCGATGACCAGTGCTGCGCCGGTCATGTAGCGCGACGCCTCGCTGGCCAGATACACGGCCAGCGGCCCCAGATCTTCCGGCTTGCCGAAATCGCCCATGGGGATCAGGCGCTTGAACGATTCGATGACCTCGGGCCGCTCGCGGCTCCAGCGCAGATTGGGCTCGGTCATGAAACCGCCCGGGCAGATGGCGTTCACGGTCACGCCGTGCTCGGCCCAATCGGCCGCGGTCACGCGGGTGAACTGGATCACCGCCGCCTTGGCCGTTTCATAGCCGCGGCCGCCGATGCCGCGGCTGCCGACCATCCCCGAGATCGAGGCGATGTTGATGACCCGCCCACCCCGCTTGCGCGCGATCATGGTGCCGCCGATGGTCCTGGTGCACAGAAACGTGCTGGTCAGGTTGAGGTCGATGATCTTCTGCCAATCGGCCAGCGACAGCTCGGTGGTGGGCGTCGGGATCCGCCGGCCGCCCACGTTGTTGATCAGGATGTCGATGGGTCCGTATTGCTCGAGCACCCGGCGGCAGACATCCTCGCACTCGGCGGGCTGGCCCACGTCGGCAGAAATCGTAAAGGCCTGCCGGCCCAGCCGCTGCACGTCGTCGGCCGTCCGCTCGAGGCTGGCCGGGTCTCGCCCCACCAGCACCACGTCGGCGCCGGCATCGGCGAGGGCCAAGGCCATCTCGCGCCCCAGGCCGCGACTGCCACCGGTGATGAACAACCGCTTTCCGTCCAGTCGGAATCGATCGAGCACGCTCATGTCAGGAGTCAGGGGGTCAAGGGTCAGGAGTCAGGGGTCAGGAGTCAGGAGGTCAGACCGGATAAATCCGATCGGATATGGTTGGACCCGTCAAGGGGCCGTCGAAAGCGCCTTCAGAGGCCCGGTTCGCGGTCGCGGGACCTGAGCAGTCCGGCCCGGCTGGCTGCATCGGGCGGCGCGGCACGCAGGGGCGAAAACATCACGCTGAACCAGGCGGTCTGATCGCTCGGCACGCACCACATTCTCGTGTCTGGGTCGAAGCGGGCCAACGTCACCTGCCACCACTCGCCGGCTCGCAGCACACCGTCGACGATCCGGGCCCGCTCGAAAGTGCCGTGCGAAGGCGATACGGCGTAACCCGTTTCGAAATGGACGCTCAGCGGTGCCTCAATCACCAGGCTGGCAGCGTCGAAACCTGATCCCACCCATAAGCCGCCCCGGTAGACGGCCACCTCCCGCGCGCCGGCGCGGAGCGAATCGCCTTCGATCCGAACCAAGCTTACTGGGCCGAACTTCTTGCCGCGTCCGGAGTTAGCGGGTTCTAGATAGAGCATCGGCACTGTCGCGTCGCCTCTATCTGGGTTAGGGTATGGCCCCACGTCACAAGCACGTTGTGTACCGAGGCAGGAAAGATTCCGGCCTGGTCGCCCGAGGGGTGGCTGGCGGCAAAGCGGTAGCGTGCCCCAGACATGAGACTGGAGGAATGCGGCTACGGCACACGGAGTGTGGCCTGCTACTTGGGGGCTACGGCACACGGAGTGCACGGAGTGTGCCTGCTACTTCAGGCGGCCTTGTCGCCGCCGAGCCGGGCGGCGTGGCCGATCGGATCGGCGTGGTCGTTGGCGGCGAGGTGCCGGTGATAGACGGTGCGGTGCGGGAAGGGAATCTCGATTCCCAGCTCGTCGAAGGTGGTCTTGATCCGCCGCAGCAGCTCGCGCTTGACCAGCCATTGCTTGAGCGGGCGGGTCTTGATGTAGAACTTGATCGTCACGGCCGACTCGCCGAAGGCGTCCACGCCCAGCATCGTGGGGTCTTCCAGGATCAACGCGCGGAACTCCGGGTCCCGGCGCAACTGCATGCCGAGGTCCAACAGCACCTGCATCACGCGGTTGACGTCCTCGTTGTACGAGACGCCGATGTCGAAGACGGCCCGCGACCAGCCGTGCGTCAGATTGGTCACCGAGGCAATCTGCCCGTGCGCGATAAAGTGAACCCGCCCTTCGATGTCCCTTAGCGCAGTCATCCGCATGCTGATCCGTTCGACCTGGCCCGCGACGTCGCCGATGCGGATCACGTCGTTGACCAGGTATTGCTGTTCCAAGAGGATCATGAACCCGTTGAAGTAGTCCTTGATCAGGCTTTGAGCGCCGAAGGCCACCGCCAAACCGACCACGGCGGCCCCTCCCATCAGCGGCCCCACCGGCATGCCGATCTCGTCCATGATCATCAGGATGCCGCCGCCGATCGACACTACGCTGGCCGCGTTGTGAAACACGCCGACCAGCGTCTTGGCCCGGTTCTCGCGTTCCTCCAGGCTGCCGCGCACGCCTCGCCGGGCCATCAACTCGACGAGGCGGTTTTCGAACACCCGCGACAACCACACGAAACCACCCACCGCCAGAATGATCACCGCGATTTTTAGTCCGTGACTCAAGAGCCAGGCCAGCACGTTGGCCGGGGCGAGCGGGTTGCGCAGCTCGTCGAGCTTTTTTCTCGCAGCCTCGGCTTCCGCGCGCAGACGCCCGGCCTCGCGCAGGGCGGCGATCTCGTCGGCCTGCAGTGCGGCCAGCTCCGACTGCAGCTCGTCGAGATGGTTTCCGCGGCTGCGGGATTCCTTTCTCAGGCTGCTCAAGCGGGCGTGGGCCGCCAGGTACTCTTCCCGCAGCTTTTGCAGATTTGCCGGGTTTTCCCCTTCCGACCTCCGCCGTTTGAGATCCTCGTCCAGGCTATTCAAGGTCTGATCGGCGTTGTCGACTTTCTGATGGGCCGTGTCGCGCAGCCTGCGCTCCAGCTCGATGTCCTTGAGCAGTGTTTGGGTCCGCGCGGTGAGCCAGCGGGCGGCCTGCTCGGCCTCCTGCGCGGCCGATTCTATTCGGTCGGCTTCCGCGGTGGCGGCCGCCAGTTTCTGGTTGGGTGGATCGGCCGGCGGAGCCGGCGCCGCGGCTTGTGCGGTTCCCGAGGCCGATTCACCGCCTAGGTTCGGCAGCAGCCCGGGCGGCGCCAGGGGGGATCCCGGGAGCGGGGCGACCGCCCCCGTAGGTCGGGGCGTCTCGGCGGCGGGCGCCGGGTCCGCCGCCGCGGCCGGCAGGGGCGCCGCCGGCACACTCTCGGCCGCACCGCTCGGCGGCCGGGTGCCGATCAAGGCAGCGAGCGCTGAGCGGTCGTCGGCCAACTTTTGCTCCAGCGGGGCGATTTTTTCTACCAGCGCCTTGCGCTCGCGGATTTCCAGCTCAAAGCGGTCCCTGCCCAGCCGCCACTTCTTCCGCTGGTCGTCCAGTTCAGCCTCGAGCTTCAGCAACTCTTCCGGCGAGGTGGACGATTGGACCTTGGCAAGATCCTTGGTCTTTTGCTCGAGGCCCGCATCGAGCTGGCGGAACTCGGCCTCGGCCTTTTTGTAGTCTTCGCTCGGTTCGTCCAGCTCCTCCTGGAGAATCACCAAATCGCGCTGGTTGGCCTCGATGGCGTTGCGCAAGCGGATGATTCGTTCCGCTTCCGATAAGCCGCCGTGCTCGCTCCGCGAGGTGGCGGATTTCTCAGCCGGTGCCGCCGGCCGAGGCGCTTCGTCGACGGGCGATTGCGCCGCCGCCGGCTCGACCCGCGAGCCGCTTTCATCCAGCGTGGCGATCGGCGCTGCCCCCTGGTGTGAAGAGGACGCCTCGCCGGCTCCCCGATCTGCCGCGGCCAGCCACGAAAGCGCCAAACCGACCACGGAAACAAAAATGCAATGCGCCAAGCCAGCCTCCTTGCCGGAAAGATTCTTGCCGGAAACATTCGATGCCGGTCCGCCGATGCCGGTCCGCCCGAAGTGACGGCGGGCGAGTGTAGCCCAATGACCCAGCCGGTTCAAGCCGGAGCCTTGACCGGCCCACTTGGTCCGACTGGACCCGATCAGAACTCCGGATCGTCCCAGCCCTCCACGCCCGGCGGCGCGCGGTCGTCCAGCCGGGCGTGGGCCACATTCTCGCCCGCCTGACGCGATCCGGGGCTGTCGCGATGAGCCCCGGCCGGCCGGCCGATCCACTCCGCACGGTAGATCTCTCCCAGGTACTTGCCCGGCAGCGAGTAGGCCACCGTGCCGGCCATGTACCCCCCGTGGCGACCCAGCGCGTCGTAAATCGCGTCGCTGGAGTACCATCCGGCGAACTGGCCGGAGCGGATCTTCCAGATGGGGGTCATCGGCCCGTTTCCCAAGATTCTCGCTTGAAGCACCGAATACACTGTTGTAGCACGACGAACCTGCTTTAGAATCGGGGGGTAAGACCAGGGGAGGCGGTTTTGTCATGCGCCGTTTGGCCTTCATTGCCTGTTTCGTCTCGTCGCTGTGCCTCGTGCCCGGCGGCCCCGTGTATTCGGCCGAGCGGGACGCCGAGGCTTCCGCCGCTAGGGCGGCCGTCTCCACGCTCGACGTCCATTCCGTTTCCGCGCCCGCCGGTTTCAAGGATCGGCTCAAAAGCCGGCTGCGCCGCTGGGCCGCCGAGGCGGCCCCGG
>JBBDNX010000798.1:0-9345 GCA_040877345.1 Pirellulales bacterium | reverse complement strand
CCCGCAGCTTCTGCGACTGCAGCTCTTCCAAGGCCTTTTGGAGCTCGCGGCGCGTTTCGCGGCTGAAGGCGGTGACTCGGATATATCCGATGCCCTTGGCGTGGTCGAGCGCGAAATCCCAGCGGTCCTGTTCGTTCCGCTGGTCGCCCATCACCGTGTCGACGCGGATAATCTCGCGTTGAATGGTGACGGTTTTCCGGCTGCCGGTGGAGCCGTCGCGGCGCTGGGGTTGAAACACGGTAATCGTCACGCTGGTGCCGGCCTCCCCCTTGAGCCGGCGAATCGCCTCGTCCAGGTCGATGCCTTCGGTCGACCGGCCTTCGATCTCGACAATCGTGTCGCCGGCCTGCAAGCCGGCTCGATAGGCGGGGCTGCCCACCAGCGGGCTGACCACCAGCAGCCGGCCGTCGCGCATGTCGACCTGGATGCCGATCCCACCGAACTGGCTCTCGACGCTGGTCCGGAAACGGCTCAGCTCATCGGGGCTGATGTAGTTGGAATACGGGTCGAGTTCCTCCAGCACTCCGCGAATGGCCGCTTCCATCAGCTCCCGGCGGCTGACGTCCTTGACGTAGTTCCGCTCGACCTGGTCCATGGTGTCGGCAAAGATCTTAAACAGCTCGTAGTACTCGGCGTCCTGCTCCAGCCGTTTGCGGGACTGCTCGATCTGGTCGTCCTTGGCTTCGTCTTCGTCGCCCTTGGCGCCTTGTGCCGGGTCCGGGGTGAGGGTTTCGGGCCGGTCGGCCGGTTCCGCCGGCGCGGGTGGTTCGCCCGATTCGGCCGGCGGACTGGCCGGAGGCTCCCAGGCGGTCACCGGCAAAACCCCGGCGGCCAACGCCACCCCAACCAGCGACCAGGCGAACCGCGAGCGATAAGTCATAAACCAGACTCCTCATGCCAGCGCTGCGAGACACAAACTCTCATGCAGAGCTAAGTTACCAAGTATACGACCCATAGCGTCCGCCGACAAGAACAGCCCTGGGGGGGCGAATCTTGCGGCCGGCACGGAACGATTCGGTCCTGCCACCCCGTCAAAGGAGAAGGTTGTTGCCCTGGCCGCATGGCGGCTGGCCGTTGAGACGCAGGTGGTGCACCCAGGCAGGCGGCAGGTTAGGCCACACGCACTCGCGGCGAAACTCGCCGCGCCGCAGGGTTTCTGCCAGTGCGGCGGCGATGCCCCGCAGCCGCCGCCGATCTGCTTTGCCGCTGACCAGCGCCCGGGCGGGCCTGACTGCAATGTACTCAAAAAACGACAGGGTCCCTCCCGGCGCCAATAAGCCGGCCAGGACGTTGAGGATCCCCTCGACGGCCGCCACCGAGAAGTTGTTCAAAGGCAAACCCGAGATAATCACGTCGTAACGGGCCTCGGCGGGCAGTTCCTCGATGGGCCGGTGGATGATCCGCGCGCGGTCCGCCACGGCGGCAAAGACGGGGTCCGACGCGAAGCGGCATTGCAGATGCTCGACGAAGCGGTCGTTCAGTTCCACCAGGTCGAGCGAGTCGTCCGGCCCCAGACGAGGGACGATACGGCGTGTGACGGCCCCCGTGCCTGGTCCGACCTCGAGTATCCGAAGGGGGTTTTCGCCGGGCTGGACGTACCGCGCCAGGGCGGCCGCCAACCACCGGCTGCTGGGAGCGATGGCCCCGGTGTTGTGGAAGTGCCGCAGGTATTCGCGGAAGAACAAGCGGTAGTCGTGGAGCATGATGCGACTCGCTTCGGCAGGTTCGGCCCTTCTGGCGGCGGCGGACCGCAACATTATAATCAGGGCATGCCGCCAGCCTATGGCTGCAAGTGCCCCAAATGCGGGGCCTGCTTCCGCGGGCTTTGGACCCCTGCTGTCCACCAGGTGCAGCGTGCCCCTGGCGCGCGAGCGCCGGAGAGTCCCCTGTTTAACCGAACCCCGTTTAACCGCCTCAGAGTCGTTGATGATTGCCTCGAGTCTTGCCACGCTCGCCGACGAGTTCCGCTCCGTGGCAGGCCCCGACGCGGTGCTCACGGCCCGCAGCGATCTGTTGGTCTACGAGTGCGACGGGTTTGTAATCGAAAAGAACTCGCCTGACGTGGCGGTCTTTCCGCGTACGACGGGGCAGGTGCAGGCCATCGTGAGGCTGTGCAACCAGCACGGCGTCCCGTTTCTGCCCAGGGGGGCCGGCACCAGCCTGGCCGGCGGCTGCCTGAGCGTGGGCGGGGGCGTCATGATCGTCCTGACGAGAATGAAGCAGATCCTGGAGATCAACCTCCGCGACCGCTACGCGGTTGTCCAGCCGGGCGTGGTCAACGTCTGGCTCACTCAAGCGCTCAAGGGCACCGGGTACCACTATGCACCCGATCCATCGAGCCAGGGCGCCTGCACCATCGGCGGCAACGTGGCGACCAACTCGGGAGGCCCGCACACGCTCAAATACGGCGTCACGGTGAACCACGTCCTGGGCGTCGAGGCGGTCCTCAGCGACGGGTCGGTCGTCCAGTTGGGCGGCCCCAGTGAAGACAGTCCGGGTCTCGATCTCACCGGCACGATCGTGGGCAGCGAGGGGACGCTGGCCGTGGTCACCAAGGTCTGGGTCCGGCTGACTCGCGACCCGCAGGGCGTGCGGACCATGCTGGGCATCTTCGAGTCGTGCGACGACGCCACCAACGCCATCAGCGAGATCATCGCCGCGGGGATCATTCCCGCCGCTCTCGAAATGATGGACCAGGGGATCCTGGTGGCCGTCGAACAGGCCTTTCACTTCGGCTTCCCGCTGGATGCACAAGCGATTTTGCTGATTGAAGTCGACGGCCTGGAGGCCGGGTTGGACCTGCAGCGCGACCGGATCATCGAAATCTGCAACCGCTGCGCGGCGCGTGAAGTGCGCCAGGCCCGCGATGCGAAGGAGCGCCTGCTGTTGTGGAAGTGCCGCAAGCAGGCCTTCGGCGCCGTGGGCCGCTTGAGTCCCAGCTACTGCACGCAGGACGGCGTGGTGCCGCGGACGCGGCTGCCCCACATCCTGCGGCGGATCCAGGAGATCGGAGCCAGGCATGGCGTGCGGACCGTGAACGTGTTCCATGCCGGCGACGGCAACATCCACCCGATCCTGCTGTTCGACGAGCGCCAACCCGACGAGATCGACCGCGTGCTGGCCGCCAGCGGCGAAATCCTCGACGAGTGCATCGCCTGCGGCGGCAGCGTGACCGGCGAGCACGGCATCGGCGTGGAAAAGATCAACTTCATGCACAAGATGTTCACCGCCGACGACCTGGAGGTCATGGGCCGGCTCCGCCAGGCCTTCAACCCACGGGGACTCCTGAGTCCGGGAAAAATGCTGCCCACGGCCGGCGCCTGCGGCCTGGAAAAGAAGCACCCGGGGCGCCGGGCGGCCTTGTGAGCCGGCGGTGCGAAGCCGGACGATAACCGCCAAAAACTTTATCTTGGGTCCCCGCCATGATCCTGGAAAAACTCGAGCGGAGGTTCGGCCGGTTCGCAGTCTCAAACCTGACGCTCCTGATCATCTTCGGCCAGATCATGGGGTTCGTGCTGGGCGTCGTCAAGCCCGAGTCAGTCGAGAAAATGCAACTGGTGATGTCGCGCGTGGCCGAAGGCGAGGTGTGGCGCCTGCTCACGTTCGCCTTCACGACGCCGGCCGGAAACCTCTTCCGCGATCCCGCCGGCTTTTCGCTGAACGTGATCTTTTTGTTCTTTGCCTGGTACCTGTTCTACCTGATGGGTACCGCGCTGGAAGGCCATTGGGGCACCTTCCGCTACAACATCTATATCGCCATCGCCTACGTGGCGACTCTGCTTGGCGCCTGCCTTGTTCCGGACGCCCCGGCAGACAACGGCTACATCGGGGTTTCGGTGTTCCTGGCCTTTGCTTACCTTTACCCCAATTTCGAGATTCTGCTCTTCTTCTTGCTGCCGGTGAAGATCAAGTACCTGGCCGCCCTCACCTGGATCGGATACGCCTTCACAATAATCGTGGGCGACTGGATGGCTCGGGTGCTGGTGCTGGCCTCGGTCAGCAACTTTCTCCTTTTCTTCGGCCGCAGCTTGCTGGGCCGTGCTTACGACGGCAAGCGGCGGATGGAGTGGCAGGCCCGCATGGCCGCCCGCCGAGACAAACCGTTTCACACCTGTACGGTCTGCGGCGCCACCGAGCGGACGCATCCCAAGATCGACTTCCGCTACTGTTCAAAGTGCCACGGCAGTTACGAGTATTGCGCCGACCATCTGAAGGCGCACGAGCACGTCACCGCCGAAGCGGCCCATGCGGCGGGTCCGGACGGCGAACCTCGGGCCGGCCAGGCCGACCTTTCGGAGAGTCCCAAGTCCGGCCGTTGACGCCCTGTTTTCGCCATCGCGAGGTCTGCATTGCCTGCTCCATCCCCACTGCCCCGGAAGACCAGCGCCGCTGGGTCCCTTCCCATTGCCGAGCAGGCCGCGCCGGTTGACCAGGCGGAGTTGGCGTCGCTGGTCCGCAAGGCCTACGACGACTCGACGCCGATCTATCCGATCGGAGGCGGCACCAGCCTGGACTTCGGCCTGGCGCCGAAACTGCCTGGCCTGGGCCTGTCGTTGACCGGCCTGGACCAAGTGGTCGATTATCCCTGGCAAGACATGACCGTCACGGTCGAAGCCGGGGTGACCATGGACACGCTGGCCCGGACGTTGGCCGCCGAGCGGCAGTGCTTGCCGATCGACGCCGCCCAGCCGGCCGAAGCCACGATCGGCGGAATGGTGGCGACCAACTTCAGTGGTCCTCGCCGCTATGGCTGCGGAACGTTGCGCGACTACGTGATCGGCATCAACGCCGTCGATGGCCGCGGCACGGCGTTCAAAGGGGGCGGGCGGGTCGTGAAGAACGTGGCCGGATACGACTTCTGCCGTTTGCTGACCGGTTCGCTCGGCTCGCTGGCGGTCATCAGCCAGGTCACCCTCAAGGTGAAGCCGCTGTCCGAGGCTTCGGCCTTTCTGACCTGCGAGGCCGCCGATCTCGACCGGGCCGAGCAGTTGCTGGCCGCCCTGGTTCAGTCCTCGACGACTCCCACGGCCATCGAGTTGCTGTGCGGGCCCGCCTGGCAGGAGAGTGAGGAGCTTCGGCTCAGCCCGGCTGCTGCTGCCCGGCTGCTGGTGGGGCTGGAAGGTACGCGCGCCGAAGTGGACTGGATGCTCGAGCAACTGAGCCACGAGTGGCACTCGGCCGGCGTCGAAGCCTTCCAGACGCTGCGCGACGAGGCCGCCTCCCGCGCCTGGCGCCGCTTGATCGACTTTGCGGCGCCCGGCGACTCGCCGCTGGTGGTCAAGGCCAACGTCAAGCCGAGCGCCGTCACGGCGATGATCGCACTTTTTCGCGGCGTCGATCCGGGCTGCTCGATCCAGGCGCACGCCGGCAACGGCATCGTGCTGGCCCGCTTTGCCGAGTTTTCATCCGGCGATGTCTCCCGCGTGCTGATCGGCCGGCTGCGGCCCGCCGCGGTGGCCGCCGGCGGCAACCTGGTCGTCTGGTCGGCCCAGGGAGTGGGCGACTTGACCCGGCAGGCGGTGTGGGGCGCGATCTCCGAGGCGCCCGTCGTCGAAGCGGTCAAGCGGCAATTCGACCCGCGGGGCCTGCTCAATCCAGGCCGCTTCGTGTATGGTACGAATTGATGACCCAGACCCTCCCCAACCACATCGAGGCCGCCAAGGCCGATGCAGCCGGCCTGGCAGAGGAGCATCTCCCGGCCGAGACTGGTCCCCGGCAGGCAGCCGTCGACGGGGCCTTGAATCCGGGCGCGGGCATCGACTACCGCTTGTTTCTGGATTGCGTGCACTGCGGCCTGTGCACGGCTGCTTGTCCCACGTACGTCGAGCTGGGCGACGAGAACGACAGCCCGCGCGGCCGCATCTACCTGATGCGGGCGGTGACCGATGGGCGGCTGGAGTTGAACCACGAGGTGCGCCGCCACCTGGAGCTGTGCCTCGACTGCCGGGCCTGCGAGACCGCCTGCCCTTCGGGCGTCCAATACGGCAAGCTGATCGAACCGTTCCGCGTGGCGATGGAGCAGACGCCCGACGGGCCGAAGAAGTCGGCCGACTGGTTCCATCGCTGGATTCTGTTCGGCGTGTTTCCGCATCCCCAGCGGATGCGCCGGCTGTTGTGGCCCGCGAGAATCGCCCAGCGTTTGGGCCTGTTGAGCCTGGTCGACACGCTGGGGATCACCCGCTTGCTGCCGGCGCGGCTGCGGCAGCTTGTGAACATGCTGCCACCGCTGGGCAAGGCGCTGCCGGCGCTGCCGGAGATTCTGCCGGCCGTGGGGCGGCGGCGGGCCCGCGTGGCTTTGTTCACCGGCTGCGTATCGGACGTGATGTTCCGCCATACCAACTGGGCCACCGCCCGCGTGCTGGCCCAAAACGGCTGCGACGTGATCGTGCCGCGAAACCAGGTCTGCTGCGGGGCGATCCACTTCCACGCCGGAGCGGCCGAGCCGGCCCGCGAGCTAGCTGATACGAACGTGGCGGCCTTGGAGGCCGACAAGGTCGATGCGGTGATCGTCAACGTGGCGGGCTGTGGCGCGATGCTCAAAGATTACGGCCACCACTGGCACGACGAGCAGCAGGACGACCGGCGCCGGCTGGCGGGCAAAATCCGGGACGTCAGCGAGTTTCTGGACCAGCTTGGGTTGGTTCCGCCTGAAGGCCGCATCGAGCTCAAGGCCACGTACCACGATGCCTGCCACCTGGGTCATGCCCAGAAGATTCGCGAAGCGCCCCGCCGCTTGCTGGCGCAGATACCGGGCCTGGAGCTGGTGGACCTGCCCGAGAGCGAGTTGTGCTGCGGGGCGGCGGGCACGTACAACCTGACCGAGCCGGAGATGGCCGGGCGTCTGAGCCGGCGGAAGCTGGAGAACATCGCCCGCACCGGGGCCCAGGCGGTGCTGACCGGCAACGCCGGCTGCTTGCTGCAGATCGGCCGCGAGGCCCGCCAGCAGGGATTGCGGATCTGGGTTGCCCACCCGATTGACCTGCTCGACATGAGCTACCGCGGGGGTAAGGAGGAAGGAGGAAGGAGGAAGGAGGAATCATGAGAGGTGCCGTTGTCATAAAGTTGTGAACGGCGCTACAAGGGCGCGGCGCGCGGTCTATATGGTTGCGGCCTGGAAGGTTCGGCGTTTCACGCGTCTCGGCTGCATCTGGGGCGTGTCATATGCAGAGCAAAGTGTTTCGCGCTTCGCCGCGCTTGCTCGGCCGCGCAATTAAGCTGTAATTGCCCCTCCTGCATCAAGTTGCGCCTGGCATCGCTTTTCTTAGCTGTGCTCAAGCGGCTCGATGGCACGCTCATTGCTTAAGCAGACCTCCGGCTGTGCAGGCGGGCACGGGCCAAGAACATTCCGTGTTGGATTTTTGCGAAAGGGGATCCGCCATGAAGAAGATTGAAGCCATCATCCGCCATTTCAAGCTGGAGGAAGTCAAGAACGCCTTGAGCGAGAAGGGCGTGAAGGGGATGACGGTGACCGAGGTCCGCGGTTTCGGACGCCAGAAGGGGCACACCGAGACGTACCGGGGCGCCGAGTACGAGGTCGATTTCATCCCCAAGGTCAAGCTGGAGATCGCCGTGGGCGATGGCGAGACCCGGGCGGTGATCGACACGATTTTGAAGACCGCCCGGACGGGCCAGGTGGGCGATGGCAAGATCTTCGTCACCGAGTTGCTCGACGTGATCCGCATCCGCACCGGCGAGACCGCCGAAGTGGCCGTGTAGCCGTTCTCACGGCCAGCAGTTCGAAAGCGCCGCCACTCGGGGCCAGCGTGCCCCGAGGCGGCGCGGCGCTGTTGCCGACTACTGCTCCGAACGGTCAGAGTTGTGTGGCCGTTGCGAGCGCCCTTTGTTGTTTTTGGCGCCGGGCCGTCTTCGACGCGAACGTCTGGACGTCCGCCAGGCTGGCGTTCCAGTGCCAACGAATCCATCCGAAGACAATCGTACAGTCGGGGAGTGCCGCTTCGAGCTGCACCACGCCCTGGTCGGTGATGTCGTCTGAGTCGACGTGGATGACCTGGAGATTAGGCTGCTCGTGCAGGTGGGCCAGCATGGCATCCGTAATCGGAGCCCTGATCCCCAACGCACGCAGATTCTTCATCCGCTCGAGATGCGGCAAGCCAGTACCCTCGATCCGACTCGAGGTGAGGTGCAATTCCCATAAATTGCCCAGCGTGGTCAGGTGCCGGATGCCCGCGTCGGTGACCCGATCGCTGATAATCGACAGCCGCCGCAGGTTATGCAAGCTGCTCAGGCGGTTGATCCCCTCGTCCGTCAAGTTCGGGCACTCAATCACCAACTCTTCGAGTTTGGTGAGCCGTCGCAGTTCAGCAAGACCGCTGTTGGTCACCCGTGTGGCTTTCCAGATGTGGAGAATCCTCAGTGCTTTCATCCCGCACAGTTGACCGAGGCCTCGATCGGTAAGATTGTTTGCCCCGCACGGATGATGCTTGGCAAGTTGCAACGCCTCCAGCCGGGCAAGTTTCCGCAGCGGCGGTAGATGATGGTCGCGGGTGTCCCCAATCAAGGCAACATTCACCACGTCGTTAAAAAAGTCTTCGCCCAGAAACCGGTGCAATGCCTTCGGTCCAAAGGGCTCCGTGGGGCCCTGTGTCATGCTCGACCAGCCCGGCCCAAATCCTCCATAAACGTCGTCAAAAAGTGGACTGTTGGCCGGACCGAGTTGGTACTCGTACGCGAGTAGTCCGTTGACTTTCTTGAGCTCCGCCACCGCCTCGCGCTGATTCTTCACGCGGTTGACATGGGTACCCAGCCAACCCCCCACCGCGGTCAGCGCGAAAAGCAGACCGCGAAGGCTGAATTGGAACAGACGACGGGGGGGGCGTGAGACCGACATTCCATCATTGTAACGGCCATTTCGGCTGCGAGCTGCTCTTCGGCCTAGCTACTCAACGGAATCGTGGCGGAGGACGGGGATTCTGATGCGTTTCTTCTAATGCGGCCGTTGCAAGTACGACCAGGCAGCCTCCTCCTCCGGCCGGCTCCAATCGCCCGCCAGAGCTGCCTCGCTCAGCGAGGCCGGCTCGTATGATCGGGCGGGTACTTCTTCCAAGATGGTGACCAGCGCCCGATGCGGCGCATTGAAATGCACCGGGCTTAAGAGTGTACATGGCCTCGTTCGTCAATAATCGCTTCGAGCGTCTGGATCATAATCACTCCCGATGTGAATTATAGCTGAAGGTTCTATAACAGCAGCACGAACTGGGGCACGCTACCGCTTTGCCGCCAGCCACCCACCACCGCCAGCCAGCCAGCGCGCATTAGTCTTTCAGCCGGGGGCCGGCGGCGCGGGTCTCGGGGCTGGCGGCCTCGGCGTACTGCGCAAAGTGCGCC
>JBBDNX010000797.1:0-9364 GCA_040877345.1 Pirellulales bacterium | reverse complement strand
TTTTCGTTTTTTCGTTGCGCGTCGGTTTCCGTATCGCTGGTCGCCCTGCTCTCGCTGTCGCCCGGCTGCGACGATGGCGGCTCGGCAGCTCCCGATCCGTTGGCCGGCGCTGCCCTGCCCGCTGCCCCGCTGCCGTCCGGCGCCGTGGCTCCAGGCAGCGCTCCGCCTCCGGCGCCAACTCCGGCGCAGCCGGCGATGCCCGCCGCCGGCGGCGCCCACACCAGCCAGCCCCAGGGCAACTTGATCGCCGGGGCGTTAGCCGGAAACACCAGCCAGCCAGGCACGGGAATGCCGGGCGCCGCCGCGCCCGGAAACGTGGCTCCAGGCCAGGCGGCAGTGCCGGGCGCGCTGCCGGCAGGCGCTGCGCCAGCCGGACCAGCCGCGGCGGGCGTACCCACCGGCACGGCTGTACCGGGCGCGGCAACGAGTGTACCGGCTGCTTCGGCCGGCACGACGGGCACAGCGCCTGCCGCCGTGCTGGTTCAGACCGGCGACATGGCCGGGCTCGCACGGGCCACCGGCATGTGGCAGGCGCAGCCGGGCGAGTTGCCGGGCGTCAAGCGGATGAAGGACAAACCCGTCCTGGCCGGCTATAGCTGGATGGTGCCGCTGCTGCCTCATCTGGGCCATCAGGACGTCTATTCCAAGTTCAACCTGGAAAAGCCCTGGACCGACGACGAGAAAGCCAAAGAGGCCGAAACCTCGAACCTTCAGCTCAGTGGCACGATCATCCCGGCATTTCTCGATCCCACCAATCCCCAGCACCGCTGGAAGGGCTTTCCCTTTCTCGACGACGGACCCGGCTTGACCCATTACGTCGGGATGTCAGGAATCGAGGATGGCCGCAACGTCGTGGCTGCCGCGCTAGCGCGCAGCGATCCGCGGGCCGGCGTTTTCGGCTACGACCAGGTGGCCCGGCTCGCCGAAATCACCGACGGCGCCTCGAATACCATCATGCTGATCGGCTCGGGCAAAATGACGGGACCCTGGGTCCAGGGCGGCGGCGCCACGATCCGCGGCGCCCGCGCCCCTTACTTCGACTCATTGACCGGCTTTGGTTCGGCCACGTCGCCCGGCAGCGGCGCGATCGTGCTCATGGCCGACGGGTCGGTCAAGACGATCTCCAAGGACATCGATCCCGCCGTGTTCCGCGCCCTGTGCACCATCCATGGCGCCGAGTCGATCGACCTGACGCAGCTCAGCGGCGTCGTTCAACCCAAGAACTGACTGCAACCCAAGAACTGAGCCATTCGACAAGGAACTCTTAACTCTGCGACCTTTGAAGGAGGGATATCGATGACGCGTCTGGCAACCTGTCTGCTGGCGGCGGCTGCCGTGGTCGCCCGGCCGGTTCCGGCCTGCGCCGATTTCCTGGAGTACGCAGTCGGCGACGGGCTCGTGTTCATCCTCCAGGGCAAAGCGACGGCGAACCCCGGCCGCACCGTCACCTTCAAGCACGCCAAGTTCGGCAATCTTTATTTCAGCCTGTACGACGTCAAGATTCACCCCGTACCGACGCTGTCGCAGCAGTACGAAAGGCTGGTTGCCAAGGCCAGATTGAAGAAGGACGCCGACGAGATGTTCCAGGCCGGCGTTTGGGCCCTCAGGCATGGCATGCTCGACAAGCACTATGCCGCCATCGACAAGGCCCTCGAGCTCGATCCCAAGCACGCCGAGTCGCTGCGGATTCGCGAGCTCAAGACCGAGATGGACAAGCCGTTGCCCCAGTCGTCGGTCGAGGAAAGCGAGCTGCGCGCCTTCGTCCCGCGGCCGGAGATGAGGATCGCCACCAGCAAGCACTTCATCCTGCTCTACGACACGCCCGACAAGCCCGACAAGGAAAAAGGACAGAAGCGCCCCCGCCACGAGGAACGGCTCGAATTATTGGAGCAGGTCTACGAGAGCTTCCTATTGACGTTCTTCTCCCGTGGCGTGGACCTGGAAGTCCCCCAGGAGCGGCTCAAGGTAGTGCTCTTCAACAACTACGCCGACTTCAAGGACTTCTCGGTCCGGTTGGACGCCACGCTGATCAACGCCGCCGGATTTTACATGCCCGAGGTGAACATCAGCTTCTTCTACGACCACAGCACGGACGAGCGCTTCGAGGCCTTGCAGAAGATGAACAAGGAATTGGAAGAGGTTAAAGACGACTTGATCCGCGCCCGCACGGGCGGCGATTTCATTCGTCTTGCCAACACGCTCAAGCTCCTGACCAAGCTGGCCCAGGAGAGCCAGGACATCGAAGTCGTCAGCCACGAGGCCACGCATCAGTTGGCTGGCAACACGGGGTTATTCCCCAGGCACGTGCGGGTGCCCAGTTGGGTCCACGAGGGTCTGGCCGCCTACTTCGAGTCGCCCAACGACGGCGCTTGGAGCGGCATCGGCGCCGTGAACAAGCGGCGGATCGAGTACTACCGGGCACTGGAGCCCGACCGCGAGCACTCGAACATCGACTTCATCGTGGGCGACCAGATCTTCGATTACGCCGGCAACATCGGGTCCACGCTGCACGGCTACGGCCAGGCCTGGGCCTTGACCCACTTCCTGATGGAGAAGCATTTCGACAAGTTCATCACCTACTACAGGAAGCTGGGTGAGTTTCCCCCCGACATGACGATTGCGCCCGAGATGCTCACGTCGCTGTTCAACGAGGTCTTCGGCTCCGACCGGGGGCCCCTCGACGGCGAGTGGCGCAGCTACATGCGCGGCCTCAAGACCGACATCGAGCAGGTCATCGGCGACTAGCGCGTTAAGCTCGCCGCTATCGGTAGCCGTAAGGGAGCAGGCACACTCCGCTGTGCAATAGCGGGAGCAGGCGTCTTGGCCAACGATATCCGTCACGCTCCGCGTGACGCAGCTCGTACAGTAGCAGGCACACTCCGTGTGCCGTTGCCGCCCAACACGCCCGCCGGCCACCTTTCTACCTTCCCAACGCCCTGCGGAACGGTGACGCCCTCAAAACTTTCGTAGACCGATGTCTCAGCATCGGTCCTTGGTGTGGTGCACTCGCTCCGCGAGTGGTGGACCTGGTTGCCACTCGACTCTTTTCCGCGCGGCCGCGTCCGTAACGAGGGAATTAAAGGTGCCAGGGGAATTAAAGGTGCCAGGAACGTGTCAGGAACCTTTTTTGGGTCGCCGGGCGGGCGGAGGGTGGTTTCCAGACCCAAACGGACATGCGGTGATCATGACCCAGCGGGGGGTCGCCCTGCCGACCAGGCCGGCACGCAACGCATTGCGCTCCCATACCGGCAGACCGTCTGGAGCGGACTTTGCGGTTCACCACGGGCGGACACAGCGATTGCTCCGCGCGGTAGTCGCTCCTTGGCAGGATTCAAGAAACAAAAAACTTTGTCCAAATTTCCACCTATCCTGCCCCGCGCCTCTCTGCTAGAACCGAAAGACGATGATCGGTGAGACTAAGACGATCCCTCAATCCGCCTCCTTTTGCGCCTTCGCGTGGGTCTTCGTCCTGTCCCTTCTGAGTTCTGTCCACTAAATCACCGAAAATCGCGAAACAACTCAAAATTCAACTCACACGCTGGAGGCCAGAGGCTGAAGGTCGGGAGACAGACGACATCCCGGTCCGCCGGGACGTCGTCTCGCCCCCTTCGCCCCCTCGTCCCTCCGTCCGTCCCAAGTGCCAAGATCAAAGCACCATCCTCATTTTCAGTTCTGAGTTCTTCCGATTAAATCACCGACAACTGCCGAACAACTCAAAACTCAAACAGTGGCTAGTGGTCAGTGGTCGGTGGTCAGCACGCAGGAAGCTCTACGTTCTGCCTCTTAGTGTTTTTCGTGGCCATCTTCTCCGTGGTCTCCGTGCCTTCGTGGTTAGTTTGTCTTCGTCCGTCCGTCCCAAGAACCAAGAACCAAGCCCCAAGCCCCAACTCCCAGTTCTGACCATTCGAGTTCTGACCCTGAAACCACCGTAAATCGGGAAACAACTCAATAGAACAAACAGCCAAGCGACGGCGCAAACCAGAAAATGCCAGTTAAATTGGCGAGTCTAGGTCGCGATTGCCGATAGGACAAACTGGGT
This sequence comes from Pirellulales bacterium, assembly GCA_040877345.1. Lineage (GTDB taxonomy): Bacteria > Planctomycetota > Planctomycetia > Pirellulales > JAICIG01 > JBBDNX01. The sequence continues at coordinate 5,325 of JBBDNX010000797.1, read as the reverse complement.
TCACCCCACTTCACCATCGAGCCTCTGGATGCAGCACCACGACTCATGAGCATTTCACCGCACTTTCTCCTCTTCTCTGAAGCGGGGGAGAAAATGATGCAGGGCCAATGGAGGTTTGTCCTGCAAGCGGCCGATGGATCGGCGACTTTCGAAGCAAGCGATACCGAGCCCCTGCTCGCCGGCGAGCGATTGGAGCTGTTGGCGGTCGTCCGCGGCCTGGAGGCCTTGGATCAGCCGTCGCGGGTCACGCTCTATACGCCCAGCCGCTACGTCAACCGGGGCCTGACCTACGGCCTCGACGAATGGCGCCGTAACGGCTGGAGCTGGGAATGCTTCGGCGAAATGGTCCCCGTCAAGAACCGCGACCTGTGGCAGCGCATCGACCGTGCGCTGGGATACCATCGACTCGAATTCCGGGGCTTTCGTTTCGATCCCCCACACGCCCGCGGCGGCAACGTTCCCGCCCCGCACTTCACGCTTCCCGCCGCTGCCCGGCCGCCGGACAGGCAACCCGCCGCACGCGGCCGCGGAGTCGTGCATCGGCGTTGGAGCCGTGCCGCCGCCCGCCTCCGCCGCCAGTTGGGCGAGCGGGCCAAGGGCCTGGTCCTGAGCTGCCAGCAGCTCGGAACCTGTTTCCTGCCAAGGCCTTGGATCGGTTAGTCGTGCGGCGGCTTTTGCGCCCGCAACCATGCTGATTTGAGATTTAACTTCTGGACGAAGCGGCCCTCAAAACCCACAATTGGACCACGAGCGAAATAGCAAGGAGGTGCGCGTGCGTACGGCAGTCGCGTTGGAGAGCGTGAATCGGTTGGTCGAAGGACGAGACGAGAACCCGTTCGAACTGCTAGGGCCCCATGAAGTTATTGACGATGGCCGCCGCGCCTTGGCCGTGCGGGCCTATCTGCCGCAATCGGCGCAGGCCTGGATCGTCGACCGGGCTCACGCCGCGACGCCCCGCCCGATGCGGAGGATCCACCCAGCCGGCCTGTTCGAAGCGATTTGCCCGCCGTGGGACGGCAGGGATCCGGCCCGTTACCTACTCGAGTTCTCCGACGAGCACGGCAACCGCGCCACGATGCACGATCCGTACGCTTTCACTCACTACCTGACCGACTACGACCAGCACCTCTAGAACCAGGGAACGCACTGGCACAGCTATCACAAGCTGGGGGCCCAACTGCGGACCATCGAGGGTGTCGAAGGGGTCAATTTTGCCGTCTGGGCGCCCAACGCCACCTCGGTCAGCCTGATCGGCGACTTCAACCAGTGGGATGCCCGCCGGCATCCCATGGGCAAGCACATCCCCAGCGGCTTCTGGGAGCTGTTCGTTCCCGGCCTGGGCGAAGGCACGCTCTACAAATACCACGTCAAGCATGGCGGACAGTCGCTCGAAAAGTCCGACCCCTACGGTTTCGCTGCCGAGCTGCCGCCCCGCACCGCCTCGCGGGTGGCCAACCTCGACCGCTACCACTGGCACGACGAGAAGTGGATCGCCGGGCGGCAGCAGGCCTCGGCCCTGGACGCGCCGCTCTCGTTTTACGAAGTCCACTTGGGTAGCTGGCGGCGCCCGGGAGACGACCACCACCGCTGGCTGAGCTACCGCGAGCTGGCCCACGAGCTGGTCGACTATGCCAAACAGATGGGTTTCACCCACCTGGAGCTGCTCCCGGTCAGCGAGCATCCCTTTTCAGGAAGCTGGGGGTACCAGACGGTCGGCTACTTTGCGCCTACCAGCCGCTACGGCTCGCCCCAGGACTTCATGTACTTCGTCGATCACTGCCATCAGAACGGCCTGGGCGTGCTGCTGGACTGGGTGCCGGCCCACTTTCCGCGCGACGGGCACGGGCTGCGGCAGTTCGACGGCACCTGCCTTTACGAGCACGCCGATCCGCGCAAGGGGGAGCACCGCGACTGGGGAACGCTGATCTTCAACTATGGACGGCACGAGGTCCGCAACTTCCTCCTGTCCAACGCGCTGTTCTGGTTCGACAAGTACCATATCGACGGCCTGCGCGTGGACGCGGTGGCCTCGATGATTTACCTCGATTACAGCCGCGAGGAAGGCGGCTGGGTGCCCAACGAATTCGGGGGCCGCGAGAACCTCGAGGCGATCTCGTTTCTCAAGGAACTGAACATCCAGTCGCACTTGCAGTATCCGGGCGTATTGACGGTTGCCGAGGAGTCGACCGCCTGGGCGGGCGTCTCGCGGCCCACGTACCTGGGAGGGCTGGGTTTCAGCCTGAAGTGGAACATGGGCTGGATGAACGACACGACGCAATACATGCGCCATGAGCCGGTGCACCGCAAGTACCACCACGACGAGCTGACGTTCAGCCTGATTTATGCCTTCCACGAGAACTTCGTGCTGCCGCTGTCGCACGACGAGGTGGTCCACGGCAAAGGCTCGCTGTTGGACCAGGTCCCCGGCGACCTGTGGCAGAAGTTTGCCAACATGCGGCTGATGTTCGGCTACATGTGGGCCCACCCCGGTAAGAAGCTGCTCTTCATGGGGGGCGAGTTCGGCCAGTGGAGCGAGTGGAACTACGACTCCAGCCTCGATTGGCACCTGCTGCAGTGGTCGAGCCACCAGGGCTTGCAGAAGTACGTGGCGGATTTGAACCAACTCTACCGCCGCGAGCCGGCACTGCACCAAATGGACTTCGACGGCCACGGCTTCGAATGGATCGACTGCCACAACTATGATGCAAGCGCCCTGAGCTTCATCCGCAAGGCCAAGGACCCGCGCGATTACCTGGTGGTTTGCTGCAACTTCACCCCCGTGCCCAGGCTGACGCACCGCCTGGGCGTGCCGGAGCACTGCTGGTACGAGGAGATTTCCAACAGCGACTCGACGTACTACGGCGGCAGCAACATGGGCAACGGCCCCGGACTGATGGCCGAGGATATCCCCAGCCATGGGCGCCCCCACTCGATCAACCTGACGCTTCCTCCCCTAGCCACCCTGATCCTCAAGCCCCGGCGCTAGGGGGAAGGCAGTACAAAGATCTAAGCACGCAGATTGGGGCATCCCGGCGCGCCGGGACTTTGCCACCAGTCACCCACCGTTCCACTGGGGCACGCTGATCGCTTTGCCGCCAGCCACCTGGTATGGGGGGGCTGCCTTAACTCCGCTGGTCCGGCGGGCGCACCCACTCCAGGGCCGCCTCACGCCGGATCTGCTCGAGCCAGGCCTGGATGAGCTCCTGCCTTTCGGCCAAGGCGGCGGTCTGGTAGAGGCTGAACGGATAGGCGATGAACAACTGGCGCAATGTGGAAAGCGGCGGCTCGAGCTTCTCCACCCGGATCACGTAGACCACCGTCTGCGGCTGGTTCATGGCCGAACCGACCTTGCCCGCCTGCAAGCGGAACACCTCGCGCATGAAATCCTCGCCGGCGTCCTCCACTTCTTCGACCTCGCTGATTTGCGGGACCGCCCGCGAATCGACGCCCTCGCTGGTGGTGGTCAACCAGGAGAACGCCGGCGGCCGAACGATCGTGTAGCCTCCCTGCTCGCCATACACCTCGGCAAGCGACTCCTTGGCGCGCCCTGCCTTGGCCACCAGCTCGGCGGCCTTCTTCTTGGCCGGCTCGCGCGCCTGGATCAGCTTCCAGGCACGCACGACCTCGTCGTGGATTTCCTTCAGCTCGGGCACGTACGCTTCGCGCTCGTCGATCTTCCAGAACAAGTAGCGGTTCCGCTCGGCATCCTCGGAGCGGGCGCTCTTGTACTTCAGCAGATGGTCGATCGCCACGTCGGCAAAGGCATAGTCGCCGAGCTGGGATCCTCCCAACTCCGGATCGAGCTGGGCCACGTCGTACCGCGAAACCAGGCTTGTCTTGCCGTCGGTCAGCGAGTGGGCCGCCGCCAGTTCGGCAAAATCGGGCCGGGCCGGTTCCTTGCCCCTGCGGTTGATGCTCCAAGCGGTCCACCGCCGTTCATAGCGGTCCATTCTGGCCTTGACGGCGTCCAGCGCCTTTTCGATTTTTTCGTCGGCCTGCTGCTGGGCCAACTTTTTGCGGATCGTCTCCTCCACTTTCCAAAGCGGCTCGTATTTCGGTTTCGGCCCATCGCGGATGTCTCGTGGCAAGAGCAAGTCGTCCGAAATCGGCGGCGGCGGTCCGGCCGGCAGTTTTTCAGTCTTGGCGCCGGCCGGCTTCGCCGTGTCGTCGCCGGCGCCGTCGGCGGCGGTTGCCGGGGGAAGCGGAGTCTGGCCGGGCGCGTCGAGCGCGGGCTCGCCCGCCACGGGCTGATCCGCGTTCGCATCGATCACCTGTTGGTCATCGTCCGGCGGCTGGTAGAAGGCCAGCACATTCTCGATCGATCGATTGTCCGACGACTCATCGGGCGCCGGCTCGGCCGCTTCACCCGCCCGCGGCTCGCTGGGCGGCGGCTCTGCGGGTTGCTCCTCGGCCGGCTCACCCATGGGCTCGTCCCGTTGCTCCCCCGGCACTTCAGTCTCCGCTTCCGGGATCAGCGGCTCATCTTCCCGCTCAGCTTTCGGCGCCTCGCCAAGGGGCGTGCTGATTTCCGCATCATCGAAGGCCGAGTAGTCCAAGTCGGTATAGAGGAACTCGCGGTCCTTGAACTGCTCGTAATACTCCGCCACCTGCTCCTCGGTGATCGACTTTTCGTCGTAAAAACGATCGTACGAAGCCTTTACATACTGGAAGGCCGCCTTGACCGGTACCTTGAAGCCGGGGTCCGGCGAACCGGGCACGGGCTCCTGTTCCTTGTGAGCATCGAAAAAAGCCCGCAACGTCTTCGGATCCGGATCGTCGATCTGGTCGATGAAGTCCTCCGCACGGATCGGTATCAGTTCCACCGTGGCCCTGCTGTTGAGCCGCGTATAGTAGTCCCAGCGCTGGGCGGGCGTGGTCATCGACACCGGCACCTCCAGCACACCGCTCATGAGCAGCAGCTTCTCCGCCGCCAGCTCGGTCCGAAGGGCATCGAACACCTGCGGCTGCGTCGTCTTCAGCCGGCGGACGATCGCGCGGAAGCGGTCGGCCGGCACCCTGTCGCCGGTATTCTCCTTCAGGTAGGCGTTGATCGCGTCGTCCCCGATCACGACTCCCAAGTCCTTTGCCCGCTGGGCCAGCAGGTGGGTCTCGACTACCGATCGCTCGGTCGGCTCGCCGAACGGCTGCCTGCTGGCGATGAACCGGCGAAGCTCCTCGCCCATGGCCGCTACCAGCGTTTCCACCATGAACTCGTTGGCCAATTGGCGCCGCCCGATCATGTTCCCCAGGTCGGCTTCGCGGATCTCCCCCCGCACGGTGCGTGCTACCACCTGGTTGCTGCCGCGGGCCTCCCCGCTGCTGGAC
>JBBDNX010000796.1:0-1738 GCA_040877345.1 Pirellulales bacterium | reverse complement strand
CCTGCACCTCGCAGGACTGACGGCGCTGGCCATGCGGATCGACGTGCGGTCACAAGCTCCCGCGCTGTTCGGCGTGAAGACGGTCGCCAGCCTGCAGGTCCGCTTTGCCGAGGCACTGCTCGACGCGCCCCGCACCGAGGTCGGGCTGGAAGAGGTGGTGCTCGTCACGCCGCGGCAGGCTCGCGTGGCGCGGCAGCACTTCGTCGAGATGCCCACCCGCCCCCCGCAGCACGACGGCCTGCCGCTACCATCCGCTCTGCCGCCCCCGGCGCCCATGCAGCGTGCCGCCGATGCCGGCCCGCTCGAAGCCGATGCGCCGCTCGCCGCGCTCGACGATCCGCAAATCCCCCGGCGGGTTGCCGAAGCCGCTCCCAGGGCGTATGCCTCGGCGGCCACGGTCCAGGCCATCGGCAACGAACCGCAAGAGCTGCCCCGGCCCCTTGATAACATGCCGCCCGTTTATCCGCCTGAGGCCCAGCGCAACGGCTGGCAGGGCACCGTTGTGCTGCGGGTCCGAGTGAGCGAAACGGGACGCGTGAGCGCCGTATCGGTCGCTTCGTCCAGCGGCCACACACTGCTCGACGCCGCCGCGGCATCGGCCGTCAGGCAGTGGCGATTTCGACCGGCGCGGCTGGGCGGCCGTCCGGTGGAGACCAGCGTGCGGCTGCCCGTCAAATTCGAGTTGCCCCCGTAACATAGGCTTCCAGCCTGTCCCCACCGTAGAATACGCTTCCAGCCTCTCCCCAATCTCCTAAAATAGCCACGATGATCGACTGGCGGCACGCTTTGGGCGACGTTCAACTTTGGCCGATCGTCTGGCTGTCGCTACGGGTCTCGGCGACCTCCGTCTTTATCAGCGCGCTGGTCGGAATTCCACTCGGCGTCTGGTTGGGGCTGGCCCGCTTTCGTCTCCGTGGCCTCGTGTCGGCCCTGGTCTACACCGGCATGTCGTTGCCGCCCGTCGTCGTCGGCCTGGTGTTGTACCTGCTGCTGTCGCGCAGCGGCCCGCTGGCTCTCCTCGGCTGGTTGTTCACGCCCCGTGCGATGATCCTGGCCCAGATCATCCTCACGCTGCCGTTCGTCGTCGGCATTACCTCGACCGCGGTGGCCAGCCTCCCCGCCGAGCTCTTCCTGCAAGTACGCAGCCTGGGCGCCAGCCGGCGGCAGGCCCGCTGGGCCCTGCTCCGCGAAGCCCGCCCTGGACTGGCCCTGGCCGTGGCCACCGCGCTGGGCCGCAGCATTTCCGAAGTCGGCGCTGTGCTGATGGTCGGCGGCAATATCCAGGGACACACGCGCGTGCTCACCACCGCCATCGTGCTGGAGACCGGCAAAGGAGGTTTCGGCCTGGCCCTGGTTCTCGCGGGCGTGCTGCTGGCCATGGCGCTGACCTTGAACCTGGTCATCCTGCGCCTGCACGGGCGGCCCTTGCCATGAGCACCTGCTGCTATCGGCTGCGCGGCGTGAGCGTGCGTCACGGGCCGTCGTTCGCGCTGGAGATAGGCGAGCTGGACATTCCCGCGGGAGAGGTGTTCTGCCTGGTTGGGCCGACCGGGGCCGGCAAGAGCACGCTGTTGCGGCTGTTGTCGCTGGTGCAGCCGGTGGGCACGGGGCAGGTGTACTTCTTCGACCAGCGCTTGAACGGCCAGATGCCGCTGGCAGTCGAGCGCCGCGTGACCATGGTCTTTCAGCGGCCGCTGTTGCTCTCCGGCACCGTCCGCCGCAGCATCGAGTACGCCCT
>JBBDNX010000795.1:0-9430 GCA_040877345.1 Pirellulales bacterium | reverse complement strand
GTCTTCAGCCACGGTCACGCCGTCCTTGGTGACCTTGGGCGAGCCCCACCCCTTGTCGAGCACCGCGTTGCGGCCGCGAGGCCCCAGCGTACTGCGCACCGCGCGTGCCAGTTTCGAAGCGCCGGCCAATAGCGGCTGCCTCGCTTCGTCATCGAAGACCATCTGTTTTGCCACAGCGATTTCCTCCTGGTGGTGCTGAACTGTTGAGGCGCAGCGTGTTTTGTCCGAACCGCTACCACATTTGGCAGCCGGTCGCCTTTGGAACAGCGCAAAACGCAAGCCGCGTGCCACGAAAAGAAGGCTCGTCGTAAGATACTGCTTGATAGAGAGTTATGTCTAATACTCGTCGGCCTTGTCTAGTTCGTCCTAGGGCTGGCGCCCGAGTGCCAAATTGGCAGACCGGTCTCGAAACGCAAGGCGGCGACCGCTCGGCTGGTCCGACCACTGGTCGTTCTGGCAGGAGGGTTATCCAGGGCTGATGGTGACCGACACCGCGCCGTTCCGATACCCGCACTATCACACGGCCCAGGATACACCCGACAAGGTCGACTACGACCGGCTTGCCCGCGTCGTCGCGCCGCTGACTGAAGTGATCAGCGAGCTCGCGGGCATGGCGGAAAAGGAATAGCGATGCGGCGGCGCGCGTTTGCGTGCAGAGTCACGGTCGAAAGTCGTCGTCCGCCTTGAGGCTCATGGCGAAGCCGGCCAACAACTCGGCGGCATGGTCGATGTCCTCCAGCGAGATCATCTCGACCGGCGTGTGCATGTAACGGTTGGGAATGCTCACCAGGGCCACGGCCATGCCACTGCGGCTGACCTGCATTGTGTTGGCGTCGGTGGGAGTGGCCCGGCCGCAGGCGGCCACCTGGTAATCGATGCCCGATGAGCCGGCGGTTTCCATGAGCCGCGCCACCACGCGCGGGTTCATGTTCGGGCCACGGTAGATGACGGGGCCTTTGCCCAAGGCGACGTCGCCTTCCTGCTTCTTGTCGATTGTCGGACAGTCGGTGGCGTGCGTGACGTCCACGGCAATGCCCACCTGCGCCTCGATGCCAAAAGCGCTGGTCGCCGCGCCGCGCAGGCCAATCTCCTCCTGCACCGTCGACACGGCGTACAAGGCGCAGTCGAGCTTCTTGCGGTCGGCCCGGCGCAGCGCTTCGAGCACGACCCACAGGCCGCACTTGTTGTCCATCGCGGGCGAATAAGCCAGGTTGTTGGCCATCGGCCTGTAGCCCAGCTCCAAGGTGACCGGGTCGCCGACGTGCACCTGGCGCTCGGCGTCGGCCTTGTCTTTGGCGGCGATGTCGAGCCAGAGGTCCTTGAGCTTGGGCACCTGCTTGCGCTCTTCTTCTGTCAGCAGATGGATCGGCTTGCGGCCGATCACGGCCGGCAGCGGGCCCGATGCGGTCCAGACGGTCATCCGCTGGCCGACCAGCACCTGCGGGTCCCAGCCGCCGATGGGCTGGGCATATAAAAAGCCTTCGCCGTCGATGTACTGCACCAGCATGCCGATCTGGTCGACGTGTCCGGCGAACATCACGCGGAGCCGGGCCTCCGGGTTCTTGACGGCGATCACGTTGCCGTGCAGGTCGGTGGTGACCTTGTCGGCCCAATCGGCCGTATAGCGGCGGACCAGCTCCTGCGCCGGCCGCTCAAAGCCCGAAGGGCTGGGGGTTTCGAGGATCTGTTTGAAGAATTCGAGCGCGTGGGCGTCCATGATCCCTTTCCAGAACGTGCGGCGATACTGCTACGAAAGTATGCGTCGCAGCCGGGAAGAGGCAAGAGCGAAATGCGCGGCCGCTGCCGGACGCGAACGACTCAGTCGCAGCAGGGGCAGAGCTGCGGGACGTAAACGGTCAGCGTGGCGGAGAACTGGGTCTTTTCGTAGCCATCGCCTTGCTGATCCGGCTCGGCATGGTGGGCGGAGACGAGGATATAGTTGCCGTCGACCGGCGTGTAACTCGCCCGCCCCTCGGCGTCGGTCATGCGTTCGAACTGGTCGTCAAAACCCTGGTCGAGCGTGGTGCCGCGCGGCACGAAGGCGACGCGGGCATTGGCCAGCGGCTTGCCCTGGTAAAGCAGTTGGACTTCGATCGGCAGTCCGGGCCCCATCGGCGTGACGGGATTGGTTAGCGGCACCAGTTCCAGGGCGTGGCCCAACGGCCGGTCGAAGCCCGGATTGTCGCGGGGCACCTTATCCAGGCTGCTGGTGACGACGAAGCAGGTCTTGCCGCTCTTGATGCCCCGCGTGGCGTGGTGGACCGCGTCGAGCGTATGGGCCACCATGTACATGCCCGGCTGGTCCGCCACGAACTTGCCGGTCCAGAAGCCCTCCTTGGGCGCATAGCCCGTATCGACCAGGTCGCTCTTGACGTCGTACTCGCGGCCATCGGGCGCCACGACGGTGAGCGTGCAGCCGGCCAGGTCGATTTTGCTGGCCAGCTTGAAATCGCGGTGATCGTTGCCATGGTTGCCCAGCATCAGGTTCAGGTGCATCGCGTCGCCCGGCCGCACCAGGTTGGTATTAGTCTCGACCCAGGTATCGTGGGCTCCAGCCACGGACAACGAACCCAGCAGAACCATCACCATCGGCACGCATCGCGTCATTTCAGCTCTCCCATGGCAGCATTGCCGCATTGCATCCGGTAATTGAGCTTTCGATTGTACTCTGCCGGACCGCTTGCCGCACCAGCCACGAAGTGCGCAGTCAATAGCCCATGGCGTAAGCCGGCTGACGCACCGCTATTGACTTTCGCCCCGTCCGGGGCTGGTCGCGCATTGCCGCGACAAGACTCCGACCGGGTGCGCGCTGCTTGGCGTCGAATGTACCCTCGCCGGCCGCCTGCCGGGGCGCCAGCCCCTTGAGCCCGCGAAGCGGGCGACAGTCAATAGCCGGGCGGCGTAAGCCCCCGGTTGCCGATCAACAAACCTGTTTTTAGCCCGCGAAGCGGGCGACAGTGGGCGTCGGGCAATGCGTCGGCCACGACCGAATGGGGGCGCCCGGCGCTTGGGAGTTCGTTGGACGAACCCTCGACCCGATGCGCGCCGCGGCCTGGAAACCACTGGCCTCGAAACTTTGCGTCACGATGACTGTCGTCCCCTTCGGGGACTTACGACGGTGCCGGTGCCGCGTTACCGGGGGCTGACGCACCCGGTCATGGAGAAGCGTTTTTAGTTCGGGTATCGCGAGCTGCCGGCGGCGCTTGAAAACGTGTTCGCGGCAGCCAGCCGCACCCAGCAGCGACGTCGGGAGGCATAGGCAGCTCGTTCAGACCGGCCAGCCCTCGTGGGGATGTTGCAGGAAGAGGACGATTCGGCGTTCGACGGCAGCGGTCATCTCCCGCAGGAATCCCTCGGCCGTGTTGCCGGAAAACTGCTTGACGGCTTTTTCGAGGGAGAATCTATTCCGGTTCACGTCACTTCGGCTTTGACAACGATGGCCGTGACGTCATCGGCATCGAGTTGCCCCTTGGCAAACGCGATCACGGCGTTGCACAACGCGTCAACAATCTCTTTCGCCGGCTCTCCGCGATGGACCCGTACGATTTCCAAAGCGCGATCCACGCCGAAAGCTTTATCGCCGGCTCCCCTCGCCTCGACAACGCCATCCGTGACAAAACAGACCAGTTCACCCGGCTCCAGCATGATTGGCGATCCGGCATCCAGCGGTATGTCGGCCGCGATGCCCAGGGGGAATCCGGTGCTTTCGAGCCTGGCCTTCACGTCGCCCGTGCGCGACAAGACGTAACCCGCCGGATGGCCGGCGCTGGCGTACGTCAGCAGGCGGTGGGCCGGATCGAGCCGAGCCAGCAGCAACGTGACAAAGTGGCCCTCGAGCATGTCATCGGCCAGAGCGCGGTTGGCTAGCGTCAAGATCCGAGCCACATCCGAGTCTGTCTGGCCGAGTACACGCAGGTAGGCGCGCGTGGCGGCCATCAGCAAGGCCGGTCCAAATCCGTGTCCGCTGACATCACCGATCGCAATGCCGATCGTTCCATCGACGAATGGAATGTAATCGAAATAATCGCCGCCGGTCGCTTCGGCCGGATGCGAAGCCCCGTGGATGCTCCATCCCGGGCAGACGGGCGCCGAAGCCGGAAAGAGTTTTTGCTGTATTTCGCGGGCCAGGCGTATGGAGATGCGCATCCGCTCGGCTTCGAATCGCTCGTGCGCCTCGGCCAGTTTCCGCTCATGCTCACGGCGTTCCATTTCACGCAACTGTTCGGCCTGCCGCTTCACCTTCTCGGTCTTCTTGAACAGATCCACGAATGCCGCGACCTTGGCCCGCAAGATTTCGGGCACCACCGGCTTGAGCAGATAATCGACCGCGCCAATCGAGTAGCCTCGGAACATATGCGCCTGGCTGTCGCCGACGGCCGTCAGGAAGATAATCGGCGTATGCTGCGACTTGATGCGTTCGCGGATGAGCGTGGCCGTTTCAAAGCCGTCCATGCCGGGCATCAGGACGTCCAAAAGGATCACGGCGAAATCGTCGTTCAGCAGGCACCTGAGAGCTTCCGCTCCAGAGCCGGCCCTGACCAGGTTCTGGCCGAGCGTGTCGAGAATGGCTTCCAGCGCGAGGAGGTTCTTGGGTTGATCGTCCACCAGCAAGATGTTCACCGGCTTGTCAACCGATGAGGCAACAGCCGGCGCTGGCGTAGGAGACGAGGTCATGTTACGACCGCCTGCGATAGAGATGTTCGGAAGCATCGAACTCTTCGTAACATGCTTCGTGCGGAGTGAACCTGATCGACTCTTTGCTTCCCAACCCCAGAAAGCCGCCGATCGCAAGGCTGTCGAACAGAAGGTCGTGCACACGGTCGGCCAACGGTTTATTGAAATAGATCATCACGTTCCGGCAGAGTATCACTTGGAACTCGTTGAACGAAGCGTCGGTGACCAGATTGTGCTGTGAAAAGACGGTGCCTTGGCTGAGGGTCCGCTGGAAAATCACGTGCTCGTGACCGGATGTGTAATAGTCGGAGAGCGACCGTTGTCCACCCGCCTGTTGGTAATTGGCCGTGTATTCGGGCAGGGCGGAAGCCGGGAAGATGCCGGCCTTGGCTTTGGCCAGCACCGCCTCGCTCATGTCGGTGGCATAAACTCGGCACTTGGGATAGAGGCCCTCCTCCGTGAGCAGGATCGCCATGGAATACACTTCCTCGCCCGTCGAGCAGCCGACGTGCCAAACGCGAAAGAAGGGAGTGGGTCGTAGTAAAGGAACAACCTTGGCCCGCAGAGCCAGGTAAAAACCCGGATCGCGGAACATCGAGGTCACATGGACCGTCACGGTCAGCAGGAACCGCTCCATGCAGTCCCGGTCGTGCAGCAATTTCTCCTGCAACTGAGCGATCGTTTGAAGCTCTTCAGCGGCGATCATGGTCCAGATTCTGCGCCGGATTGAACTGTACGCATAATCTCGGAAATCGAACCCGTAACGCCGGAAGACACCCTCCAAAAGCAATTGGATCTCGATGGCTTCCGAATCAGGCTCTTCGGCACTCAAGTCAATGGCCAAATGCTTCCTCCGCTTATCGGTACAGCCAGACCCGCAACAACGCGAGTAACCGCTCGGAATTCACGGGCTTGGCAATATAGTCCGAGGCGCCGGCCTCGATGCACTTGTCGCGATCGCCCTTCATGGCCTTGGCCGTCAAGGCAATGATCGGCAGCGACCGGAACGACTCGATTCGCCGGATGGACCGCATCGCTTCGTATCCATCCATCAGCGGCATCATGATATCCATCAGAACCAGGTCGACGTCCGGAGTGTGCGACAGGACATCGAGGGCTTCCCTGCCATTCTCGGCGTAGACCACCTGCATTGTGTGCCGTTCCAAGACCGCCGTGAGAGCATAAATATTGCGCAAGTCATCATCGACGATGAGCACCTTCTTGCCGGCCATGATGTGGTCTGTTTCGTGAACCTGGGCGAGCATCCGTTTCTTGAATTCCGGCAGATTCGCCTCCACGCGGTGTAGAAACAGGGCAGTCTGGTCGAGGAGGCGCGCGGGCGACTCAGCATCCTTGATGATCACGCCTCGCGCAAGGTCGTTCAGCTTCGCACTCTCCTCCTTGGTCAAGTCCTTGCCGGTGTAGACAACAACGGGCAGCTCGCGCAAGGCGGGCTCGCGGCGAATCACTTGAAGCAAGTCCAATCCGCTCATGTCCGGCAGCACAAGGTCAAGAACCATGCAGTCGAACGGGGCGGCCCTTAACTCGGCCAACGCCTCGGCGGCGGTGGCCACGGCGGTCATCTGGACGTCGCCGTCGCCCACCAGTTCCCGAATAGGCTCCCATTGGCTTTGGTCGTCTTCCACAACGAGCAACTTCTTTACTCGCCGATCGAGGAAGGCGTGAATTCCTCCAAGCGCCTCGGCGAGCGCATCCTTGCTGACGGGCTTGGGGATGCAGGCCAGGGCCCCCAGCTTCAGCCCGCGGTTCACCTCATCCGCAATCGACATGATTTCCACGGGAATATGGCGCGTTCTCGGATCATGTTTCAATCGGTCGAGCACGGCCCAGCCCTTCATGTCGGGCAACTGGATGTCGAGGATGACCGCATCGGGAGTCAGGCGGTGCGCCATGGCCAGGCCTTCCTCGCCATTGTGCGCGATAACGCCCTTGAAGCTTCTTTCACGGGCCATCTCCAGCAGGATCTGAGCGAACTTCCTGTCATCCTCGACGATCAGCAATACGCGGTCCTTCGGTTGAATAATGTGGCGGTCGTCGTCTTCTTCTTGATCGGTTGCGGTTGGGGCCGTTGCCTCTGGGCGATTGGGCCGCGGCTCGTTTGCAGGCTGCTTCCACGGTCCGAGACGTGTCCCCGGCGCGGGCCGGATGTCGCGTGCGGACTGCGCCTGGGGGCCGCGCTGGCTCGCATCGCCCGATGATGCTTCCCGCGGCGGGGCAGGTGGCTGGTCTTCGCCCAGCGCAGTCGTGGCCCCGGCCGAAGCCGATCTTTGCCGCGGCGCGCCGTGGACCGGCGAAGAATCCCGCGGCACGTAGAGGGTGAACGTGCTTCCCTTGCCCGGAGTGCTCAGCACTCGGATTTCGCCCCCCAGCAGCCGAGCGATTTCTCGGCTGATCGACAATCCCAGCCCCGTGCCGCCGTACTCCCGGCTGGTGCTCATGTCGGCCTGCTGGAAAGGCTCGAAAATGACCCGCAGCTTGTCAGCGGGGATGCCAATGCCGGTGTCCGTGACAGCGAAGGCGATCACCTGGCTGGCCCGGTTGAGTGACTCATGGTCGGGGCTCCAACCAAATCTGGCCACTTGGATATCGAGCTGGACCTGGCCGTGCGAGGTGAATTTAAAGGCATTCGAGAGCAGGTTCTTGAGAACCTGCTGCAACCGCTGCACGTCGGTCGCGATGGCAGGCGGGAGGTTCGGCGCCAGCTTCATCATAAAGCCCAGGCCTTTGTCCTGGGCCACTTGCCTGAACGTCCGTTCCAGGTAATCGCATATCTCACCGAACGGCTTCTCCGTGACCTCCATGCTGACGGCGCCCGATTCGACCTTCGACATGTCGAGAATGTCGTTGATTAACGCTAAGAGGTCGCTCCCGGAAGAGTAAATGTTCCTGGCGAAGTCGATCTGCTTGGACGTGAGATTTTCGTCGGGATTCCCCGCCAGCAGCTCGGCCAGGATTAACAGGCTGTTCAGCGGCGTCCGCAATTCGTGCGACATGTTGGCCAGGAACTCGGACTTGTATTTCGACGTGAGTTGAAGCTGCTCGGCCTTCTCCTGCAGTGCGCGGCGGGCAAGCTCGATTTCCTCGTTCTTTGCCTCGACCTCCGTCTTCTGATTCGACAAGAGTTCTGCCTTCTCCTCCAATTCTTCGTTGGTCTGTTGCAACTGCTCCCGCTGGCTCTTGAGCAGTTCTTCCGATTCGCGCAAGGTGGCGGCCTGTTGCTCCAACCGCGCGTTGGTGTCGCGCAGCTCTTCCTGCTGGCTTTGCAGCTCTTCCGCCAGCGACTGCGATTGTTTCAGGAGGGCCTCGGTGCGCATGCTGGCGGCCAGCGTGTTGAGCACGATTCCGATTCCCTCGGCAAGCTGGTCGAGAAATGTCAATTGAATGTCGTTGAATCGGTTGAACGACGCCAGCTCGACCACCGCCATCACCTCGTCCTCGAACATGACCGGCAAGACGACAATATCGCGAGGCGGGGCTTCCCCGAGCCCCGAGTTGATTCGGACATAGTCGTCTGGCACCTCGGTCAGCAGGATCCGTTCCTTTTCCAGTGCCGCCTGTCCGATCAGGCCCTCGCCCAAGTGGAACTGATTGGCAAGCGACTTGCGTTTCTTAAAGGCATACCCCGACAACAACTTGAGTACCGGCGCATCGGGGGAGCGGTCCATGATATAAAAGACACCATGTCGCACGGAAACGACAGGGGCCAATTCCGAAAGGATCGTCCGCGCCACGGTGAGCAGGTCCTTCTGCCCCTGCAGCATCCGCGTAAAGCGTGCCAGGTTCGTCTTGAGCCAATCCTGCTCGGTGTTCTTCCGCGTGGTTTCACGGAGGTTGCCGATCATCTCGTTGATGCTGTCCTTGAGCGCCGCCACCTCACCGAGCGCCTCGACCCGGATGCTTTGCGTCAGATCGCCCTTGGTCACGGCCCGCGCGACTTCGGCGATCGCTCGCACTTGCGTGGTCAGATTCGCGGCGAGTTGATTGACGTTGTCCGTCAGGTCCCGCCATGTTCCCGTGGCCCCGGGCACTTTCGCCTGGCCGCCCAGCTTGCCCTCGAAGCCCACTTCGCGCGCCACCGTCGTCACCTGCGCGGCAAATGTGGCTAGCGTGTCGCTCATTTCGTTGATGGTCTCGGTCAACGCCGCGATCTCGCCCTTCGACTCGACGAGCAGCTTTTGCTTGAGATCGCCGCCTGCCACGGCGGTGACGACCTTGGCAATGCCCCGCACTTGCGACGTCAGGTTCGCGGCCATGATGTTGACGTTGTCGGTCAAGTCTTTCCAAATGCCGGCCACCCCTTTCACAATCGCCTGCCCGCCCAACTGTCCTTCCGTGCCCACCTCGCGGGCCACGCGCGTCACTTCGGAGGCAAAGGAGCTGAGCTGGTCCACCATCGTGTTGATGGTGCTCTTGAGCTCCTGGATCTCGCCTTTGGCGCCTACCGTGATCTTCTTCGACAGGTCGCCGTTGGCTACCGCCGTGGTCACCTCGGCGATGTTGCGCACCTGGGCCGTCAGGTTGTCGCCCATCAGGTTGACGTTATCCGTCAAGTCCTTCCAAATGCCGGCGACGCCCGCGACTTCCGCCTGGCCGCCCAGTTCTCCTTGCGTCCCCACCTCACGGGCGACGCGTGTCACCTCGGCGGCGAAGGAGCCGAGCTGGTCGACCATCGTGTTGATCGTGTCCTTCAGCTCCAAGATCTCGCCTTTCACATCGACCGTGATCTTCTTGGAGA
>JBBDNX010000794.1:0-1753 GCA_040877345.1 Pirellulales bacterium | reverse complement strand
CGAGGCGAGCGGGTCGAGTCGGCCGACAAGCAAACGGGACTGGGGGCCGACGACCGCGCGGGCTGCGCGGTGCTGCTCACCGCGGCGCTGGAGGTTTTGCGCCGCGGCCTGCCGCATCCTCCGCTGGTGTTCTTCTGGCCCGTGCAGGAAGAGGTGGGGCTCTTCGGCGCTCATTACGGCAAGCTGGCCTGGCTCAAGAAGCCGCGGCTGGCCTTCAATTGGGACGGCGGCGCCGCGGAAAAACTGACGATCGGCGCGACCGGGGCCTACCGGATTACGATCGAAGTCCAGGGGCTGGCAAGCCACGCCGGCGGCGCGCCGGAACATGGCGTGAGCGCCATCGCCATCGCGGGGCTGGCGATTGCCGACCTGCAGCAGAACGGCTGGCTGGGCGACGTCCGAAAACAGGACCGGCACGGCACCAGCAACATCGGCGTGATCCAGGGGGGCTCGGCGACCAACGTGATCACTGACCGGGTGGTTCTCAAGGCCGAAGCCCGCAGCCACGATCCGCAGTTCCGCCGCGAAATCGTGGCGGCCATGGCGCAAGCTTTCGAGCAGGCGGCCGGATCGGTCCGCAACGCGTCCGGCGTGGCCGGCAAAGCCCAGCTCATCAGCCGTCTGGACTATGAAGCGTTCCGGCTGGACGGCCAGGAGCCGTGCGTGCTGGCGGCCGAGGCGGCGGTGCGGGCGGTGGGGGCCCAGCCGGAGCGTGCCATCTCCAACGGCGGCCTGGACGCCAACTGGCTGACCGCGCGGGGCATACCGACGGTGACGTTGGGTTGCGGACAGCAGAACGTCCATACCACCTCGGAGCGGCTCGACGTCCCCGCCTTTTCCAAGGCTTGCCGCATCGGCCTGAAGCTGGCCACGGGGACGGAAGCGGCTTGATAGCGTATGATTGGGTCATGGAGTTGGACGACGAGATTTGCTTGTGCTTTCACGTTTCGAAGCGGAAGATCGTCAACTTTTTGCGCGTCGAGCGTCCGCGCCGGGCCGGCGAGCTCAGCGAGTGCTTTGGGGCCGGCACGGGCTGCGGCTGGTGCCGCCGCTACCTGGAGCGCCTGTTCCAGGAATCGATCGGCGGCTCGCCAGGGTCGCAACAGGACGTGACGCCCGATCAGTGGGCCCGCCAGCGGGCAGAGTACCGGGCCGCGCTGGATCTCGAGGACAGTTCTGACAGTCGTCCCTAGCTCTCGACCAACTGGCAATCCGCTCGGCAAGCGCTAAGTTCCCAGATCCTGCCGGCGATGAAGCGCTTCGTGCTCTTCGTCCTCGCTGGGGCGGTTGTCGAAGCCGCGCTCACGCGATAGCTCGATGTGATCGACGAACTTCACGTTGGCGCACTCGTCCACCTCGGCCGTGTGGCAGGCCGCGAAATCGGGGATCAAGAAGCGGATCGGACCGCCGGCCTTGGCGCCCAGCGGCGCGCGGTCGAGACGGTAGATCAACAACGCCCGATCGCGGACCGCCGCCAGCGGAATGCTGGCGTGGAAGTTGTCAGTGGACGAGTGCAGCGTCAAATACTCGGCGGCCGGCCTGGCACCGGCCAGCGCCAACAGGCCCGCCAGCGTGACGGCCTGACCGGCGCGCTTCGCATCGAGCCGGCTCACGTCGCTCACCTGGTATTGCGGATCGATGCCCTGGAGATCCTCAAACGACAATGCCAGCGGGCGCTCGACCTCGCCGTTGATTGTCAAAAGGGTGCCGTCGCTCATTTTCTCAGCTTACCAAACGACGGCACCCCGCCCCC
>JBBDNX010000793.1:0-1754 GCA_040877345.1 Pirellulales bacterium | reverse complement strand
CGGGCCAGGTTGCACCCCTCCTCGCTGCACTTCGAGCCTCCCGGCAATCAACTGCGTTTCGTGACACCCGAGGGGGCGCTCGGCGCTTGGGACTGGCACAAAGCGGCCCCCGGCCCTACAACCGGCGCAGCGTTCGATTTCCCTTCGCTGACGCTGAGCCCGGACGGCCGCTGGGCCGCGGGCGAGGGATTGCCCGGCCGGGTGGTGATCCATGACCTCTTGAACGACCGGGAGCTGTTCGTCCTGCCGAAAGAGGCGAACCGACCGTGGTGTTTGGACTGGAGCCCGGACGGCAAACGACTGGTGGTCGGTCTTTCGGATGGTGGTCTGGCGATCTGGGACCTAGAGCAGGTCCGTGCCAGGCTGGCGGAATTCGGGATTACGGTTCCCTCGACCGCGGTGCAGCGATCCGCGCTGCCAAAGATCCGCACTCTGTCCGAGTCCGCGTTTCGGCGGATCGTCAGGGACCACAAGGCAAAGGAACAGTCCGATGTCCAAAGCGTCGTCGGCGCGGTCAGAGAGGCGATTCGGCGTGCCTTCCTTCCAGGATCGCGGCCAGGCGGAACGAGTGAATAGGCCCGCCAGGATTCGAACCTGGGACCAAGGGATTATGAGTCCCCTGCTCTCACCGCTGAGCTACGGGCCCGCTCCGCCCAGTATACGCGGTGGCCGAAGAGAGGACAGGGAAAGCGGCGACAAGAACCCGGCGACAAGAAACAAAAAGCGAGCACCCATTTTTTGCCTTGCCCGGCACCTGTTTGCTAAACTGACGGACGTTGGAGCAGCTCTGCTCCGCGTCTGCACTTCACTTCTTTGCAGGGAGGGTCGAGGCATGTGGACCAAACTTCCAACTGTTCTGGCGTGCGCGCTGGCCGCCGTCTGGGCGGCCTCGGGACGAGCGGGTGAACTGGCCGATCCGGTCCGCCTGGAGGCGGGAGGCAAACCGATCGATGTCGACATCGGCCATGCGGCGCCCTGCTTCGCCGATTTCGACGGCGACGGCCTGGCGGACCTGCTGGTAGGCCAGTTCGGCGAGGGCAAACTGCGGATCTACCGCAATCTCGGCAGTGCCCGGGAACCGCGGTTCGATGACTTCACCTGGTTCGAGGCGGCAGGGAGCGCGGGCACCGTGCCCTCGGGCTGATGCATCGGCTTCGGTCCACAGTTGGTGGAATTCGACGGCGACGGTAACAACGACATCATCTCGGGCTCGTGGCCGGGCGAGCTGTACCTGTTCCGGCGCAACAGCGGCGGCAGCTTCGAAGCGCAGCGGAAGATCGAGGACCGGAACAACAATCCAATCAAGGTCGGCTCGGCCGCGGCCGTGTACGCAGCCGACTGGGACGGAGATGAAGACCTCGACCTGTTGGTGGGCAACATCGAGGGCGAAGTGTACCTGGTCACGAACGAAGGCGGCCGCGACGAGCCGCTCTACGGCACACCGCAAAAGCTCACCGCCGGCGGCGAGCCGATCCGCGTGGCGCACGGCGACGCCGGCCCCGCGGTGGCCGATTGGGACGGCGACGGGCTGGCCGATCTCATCGTCGGCTCGGGCGCGGGCGGCGTGCTCTGGTTCCGCAACGAAGGAGCCAGCGGCGAGCCCAAGCTGGCCAAGGGCGTGGCGCTCGTGCCGGACAGCCCTAACCAGTTCGGCCAAAATGGCGATTCCGACCGCTGCGGCATGCGGACCAAGGTCTGCGTCGCCGACTATGATGCCGACGGCGCAACCGCCTGTGCGGTAGCCGTGCGCGGGT
>JBBDNX010000792.1:0-1758 GCA_040877345.1 Pirellulales bacterium | reverse complement strand
GGTGCTTGTCGTGGCCGGCGAGGGCGCCGTGTTCGAGCAAGCCAACTCGTTGCTGGCCGGCTTCTTGAATCGGTCCGGAGCGGCTGGCTCGCCAAGGCACCCGGTTCACCTGCACCCGATTGCCACCAACGACGCCTGGACCCGCGACCACGGTCCGATCTTTCTAGTGGGCCCGGCCGGCAGCCCGCCGGTGCTGGTCGATTGGGATTACAACGCCTGGGGAGGCAAGTACCCACCTTACGATCTCGACCAGCAGGTGCCGCGGCTCGTTGCCGAAATGCTCGGATACCGGCGCTATGAACCGGGCATCGTGCTGGAAGGTGGCGCCATCGACGTCAACGGCCGAGGCGCCCTGTTGACCACCGAGCAATGCCTGCTGAACCCCAACCGCAACCCGCATCTCGACCGCCGGCAGGTCGAGCGGTACCTGGCCGATTACCTGGCGGCCCGGCACGTGATCTGGCTCAGCCAGGGGATCGCGGGGGACGACACGGATGGCCACATCGACGAGTTGGCCCGCTTCGTAGGCCCGCGGACCGTCGTGGCGGCCGTCGAAGAAGATCCGGCCGACGAGAACTACCGGCCGCTGCGCGACAATTTCGAACGGCTCCAGATGGCCACCGACGAACAGGGCCGGTCCTTGGAATTGATCTCCATGCCGATGCCCCGGCCCGTCTATTACGGCGATCGCCGCCTGCCGGCCAGCTATATGAACTTCTATATCGCCAACGGCCTGGTGGTCGCGCCGGCATTCGGCGACCCGGCCGATGCAACGGTGCAGGAAGCGCTGGCCCGGCTATTCCCCGGCCGTCGGGTGATGGGCATGCGGGCCGTCGAGTTGGCCTGGGGCCTCGGCGCCTTTCACTGCATCACGCAGCAGCAACCCGTCGTGCCGGATTGAGCGAGCAGGCGCGTGTATCTTGCAAAGAGTCCGCCGCCAAGGACAAGGACTCGTTCGTTTGGACCATGTTCGCAACGGGACCGGACGGCGAGGAAGCTGCGATGATGTCCATCTCGTACAAGCGTCGAAAATAGGCGCCCAGCGCCCTACAGTCCCAAGAACTCCTCCACCGCCTCGCGCATCACGGCCACGTCCGGCTCGATGCCGGTCCAGAGCTTGAAAGCGATGGCTCCCTGGTTGACGATCATCCCCATGCCGTCGAGCGTCTTGGCGCCGCGGGCGGCCGCCTCGGCCAGGAACCGCGTGTCGGGCGGGCTGGCGATCACGTCGGCCACGACCAGCCCGCCGGACGTGCCGTCCAGGCTGACCGGCACGCGGGCCTCCGGGTCGTTCAAACCGATGCTGGTGGCATTGACCAGGATCTCGGTGTCGGCCGGTACTTCATAATGGTCCTCCCACACGACGAGCGCGGCCGGAGTTTGCGTCTTGGCGTTTAAAAGATCGACCAGCTCCTGCCCTCGTTCAGCCGTGCGGTTGACGACGGTGATCGCGGCCGCACCGGCCAAGCCCAACTCGACACCGATGGCCCGTGCCGCGCCGCCAGCTCCCAAGAGCACGATCCGTCGGCCGGCCGGATCGACCACCCCTCGCAGCGACTGTAAAAAGCCCTTGCCGTCCGTGTTCTCGCCGACCAGCTCCGGCCCTTCGCGAACGATGCAGTTCACGGCACCCATCAAACCGGCGGCCTCGCTCAGCCGGTCGAGAAACTCGACCACCGCCACCTTGTGCGGCTTGGTGATGTTGCCCCCCCGGAACCCCATGGCGCGCATGCCGCGGACCGCGTCGCCCAGTTCCTC
>JBBDNX010000791.1:0-1758 GCA_040877345.1 Pirellulales bacterium | reverse complement strand
TACCGCCAGCCTTCTTGGGCATATCGAACGCCGCTGCTCGCGATACGACGCAATTACCGGACCCGATGCGACTTTCGTGGCTTGCAAAGTGCAACTTGAGTTCATCCGCCACGGCGACTTGGTTGCCAACGTGGGAAAAACCGTCAGCCGTCACCGATAAGGAACCCAGTTCGGTCCGCCGAAGGCCGGCGAACGACTCGCAGACCCCGGCCGGGCCGCGTTAGGGCGCAAGGCCGCCGGCGGGGGCTGGGCGTCGATGGGCCGGGGACCGGTGGCGCGAATCCGGGGAAGCGATTCCGCTCGCTCGGGGCCGGATGCGGAGGGCGCCGCCGCAGAGCGAGGCCATTCGTCGGACGGCACGCCGGGCGGATCGACGCCGATCTGCTTCTCGACCTCCAGCTTGCGGCCGTCGGACGTGGTGAACCGCACGTAGAGCGTCAACGCGGCGCCGGCGGGCGGACCGTGCGGCCAGCGCAGCTCAAAGTGCAGGCCGTTGCCCATCGGCGTGTCGCGCAGATGCCCGGCCGCCTCCTGGGTGGTGAAGTCCCAGCGGGCGACGCGGGCGGCCTGGCCCCGCCGGGCCGGGTCGAGCACGACCACCGAGACATCGCCGGCCACCTCAACCAAATCGCCGTCGGCGTCCCGGGGCTCGATCACTACCATCACCCCTTCGTCCCCGGGTTGTCCGTCGACGTTGTGGCCGCCGGTCAAGCGTGGATTCAACGTGATGCCCGCCACGACGGCGCTGTCCGACGGCGCTTGGTGGGCGCCGGGATCATGTTCGAGCTGGGACTGGGATTCGTTTGGGCTCGCGCCATCCGCTGGACTGTGCTGGCCCTCGGGCCCGGTTCCCGGCGGCATGATCTCGGGAGGCTGGAATGGATCGGCCTGGTCGTCGCCGGGCAGAATGACTTCCGGCGGAGCGAGCGAATCCTCGTCGAATGCCGGCTGGCGGCGGCGGGGGGCGGCGTCGCGAGTGCCGGCGGCTTCGCGGCGGGGGAGCGCGGCGTCTTCGTCGTCGGACAAGAGCGACTTGTTCTCGCGCTGGCAGGATTCGAGCTGCTGGGTGTACTCGTCGACGACTTTTTCCAGCTCGTAGATGCGGTCTTCCTGCCAGCGGAGCTCGCGCTCCAGCAATTCCACGTTGCCCGCGGCACGGCATCCCGGCGCGGCCAGCAGCAACAGCGGCCAAACCCAACAGCGGCGTGTCATTCCGACCTCGCGGCATCCTTGCTTGTACGTCGGCGGCGGCCTGGCAATTGCCGCCGCAGAGCCATCCATGGCAACGCAACACATCACGGGCCGCACGCCGGAAGCGAGTCGGCCGACACGCACGCTGACCGCCCGAGCAGCTACGACTTGATGGGCTGAGCTTCCAGGTGCTCGATCACCCGGTCGATCAACTTGTACTCCAGGGCCTCCTCGGCGGACATGAAGCGATCGCGATCGGTGTCCTGCTCGATCTTTTCCAAGGGATGGCCCGTGTGCTTGATGAGAATGTTGTTCAGCTTCTGCTTGACCTTCTTGAACTCCTTGGCGTGGATCATGATCTCCTCGGCGGTGCCTTCCATGCCGGCCAGCGGCTGGTGGATCATGATCCGCGAATTGGGCAGGGCGTGCCGCTTGCCCATGGCGCCGGCCGTGAGCAGCACGGCGCCCATGGAAGCGGCCTGCCCGATGCAATACGTGGACACGTCGCAGGCCACGAACTGCATGGTGTCGTAAATCGCCAGGCCGGCGCTGACGCTGCCGCCGGGC
>JBBDNX010000790.1:0-9511 GCA_040877345.1 Pirellulales bacterium | reverse complement strand
GGCCTGGTGCGGATCCATGCCGACGGCACCACGCGCTTTACGGTCAGCAAACGGCTCACGGTTCAGGAGAACGGGATCGAGGGCTCGCCCGCCCGCTGCCGGGCCGAGACCCGATCGACGGTCACTCATGTCAGCAGCGACGTTCGTGGTATCCGGGGGCGGTTGCTGCGCAGGATCGGTTTGAAGCAAGCACGGGCTCAGCAGGTCGAAGTCGACCGGATAACCTCGCGCAGCAGCCAAAGAGACATTCAAGAACACTTCGATCGCGAGTTGAACTCGTTGATCCGGCAGGCGAACGCCTGGCTGGCGGAGGTCCGGCGCGCCGACGGCGGCAACCGGCGGCGAATGCACTTCGCCAGCAGCCATCGATGCCTGTCGGTCCGCTGCCAGCCGAGCGAGCGCTCCGCCGATCGCTCCCCGCTGGGACCACCAGAGCCTTTGAGGCATCGCTCGGTGACGGTACACGTACCCGTTTCGGCCGTCGATGGCCGGTTGGTGGCTACCGCGCTGACCGGGATGCTGTCTGGCTACCGGTCGTCTTCGCTGGAAGCGGCACTCGGCAAGATGCTGCCCGCCCGGTGGTTGACCGGCGGTCTTGATTCGCTGAAGCCGAACATGAGTTTGAGCCTCTCGCCCGACGGGGAATGGCTCGGCGCCGAGTTCGATCTGGCTCGCACCCGCTTGGCGGATTCTGGTCCCGTCCCGGCCAGGACTGCAATTCGATAGGAACCCTGCTCGAGTCCGAGCAGCACCGGCGATTCAGCCGGTTTCAGCGTGCCCGAACTTCTTGAGCGCCAGGTCCTTCAATCCCTTCAAGTCCAACTTGCCCGTGCCCAGCACGGGGATTTCTTCCACCTGGAAAAAACTGTCGGGAGAGGGGAGCCAAATGTTCGGCAGGCCGGCTTGGGACAGCTCCTTGCAGATTGCTTCGGGACTTTTTTCCAGGGCGGTGTGCATCACCACCAACCGCTCTCCCTTGCGCGGATCGGGCACGGCGGTCACCACCGCCTTGAGGTCCTCCTCTCCGGGCGACACGATTTTTTGCAGCAGCTCTTCGATCTTCAGATGCGGCACCATCTCGCCGCCGATCTTGGAGAACCGGCTCTCGCGGCCGGTGATGCGGATAAAACCGTCGTCGTCGATCACCGCGATGTCGCCCGTCTCGTACCAGCCGTCGCGGACCACCTTGGCCGTCATCTCCGGTTGATCGAGGTAGCCCCGCATGACGTTCGGGCCGCTGATCAACAACATGCCGGGCTGGTTGCGGCCCAGGTCCTCGCCCGTCTCGGGGTGGACCACCTTGGCCTTCACTCCCGGGATCGGCCGCCCCACGGTGCCTTCCTTGCTCACCACCTGTCCGGCCGTCACGGCCCGGCTGGCGGGCACGTTCACGGCGACCAGGGGCGCCAGCTCAGTGGCGCCGTAACCTTCGACGGGCCGCACGCCGAACTTCTGCTCGAAGGCGTCGCAGAGGTCCTTGGGCAACTGCTCGGCGCCGGCCAGCACCACGTCGAGGGCGGCGAAGTCCTCAGGCTGGCAGCGTTTCAGATACAGCCGCAGAAAGGTGGGAGTGGCGATCAGGAGGGTGGCGCGGTGCTCGCGGCACATCTGGCCGATCTGGCGTGCGTCGCGGGGATCGAAGTGATAGACGCCCTTGGGCGGCAGGGTCAGCACGGTCCAGAGCGTGGTAGTGTAGCCGAACGAATGGAATAACGGGAGCACTCCGGCCACGACGTCTTGGCTGGTCAGCTTGACGATCTGGTTGATCGCCTCGATGTTCGATCCGACGTTGCGCTGCGTGAGCATGACTCCTTTGGGCTCGCCGGTCGAACCGGAGGTGAAGATCACCGTCAGAAGGTCGTCCGGGCCGACCTGGTCGATCCCCAGCCGCCGCTCGAGCATGGCGGCCGGCATCAAAAAGGCCTGAGCCGCGGCGGCCACTTTGTCGGTCACCTTGAGCTTTTCGCGGAAATCTTCGAGGCAAACCAGCTCGGCTTCGACGTCGAGCTTGAGCTTCTCGACCACCCTGCGGCTGGTGAGGATGTGGCGGATGCCGCACTGCCGGATGCAGGAGTTCATCACGGCCGAGGAGACGGTGTAGTTCAAGTTGACGGCGACCCGGCCGCACAGGGGGAGCGCGGCGTTGGCCAACACCCCGCCCACCGAGGGCGGCAGCAGCAGCCCGACATACTTTTCGTCGTCGGCCAACAGCTCGCGCAGCAACAACCGCCGCAGAATGAGGCTCCGCATCAACAGGGCGCCGCCGGTCAACTGCTGGCCGGTCGAGTCGGCCACCTTGGGGCGGCGGAGGCTGCCGCGGCAGTTGCGAATAAACGCCCGAGGCAGGATCATTTCGCCCGTGCGGCTTGCTTTCACCATGAACCCCCCGATTTTGCAAGGTGACCCGACGGAGAACGGCCCTCTTGAGCCGGACCCCCGATAATAAATACGCCCGTGGACATGATACTGCGCGCAGGGCCGGATTCCAGCCTTGTCCCGCAAGGCCGGCGCGAGCTACATTTGGCCCACGGGAGACAAAGGGCCACGTCGGGACATGTTCTGTTGGCCGCAACCAGACATTCAGCTCAAGGCATTCAAATGAAGCGAGTCGCCGGGTTCTTGATCGGGGCCGTGCTGGGCGGCTGCCTGGTGTTCTTCGGCCAGCGCTATCACGTGCTGCGGACCGAGGACGGGCTGACGACCGTGCCCAAGATGTCGGCCACGTTCCGCCAGACCTATGTCGATGTGCGGGGTTTCAGCGTGTCGGACTGGATGGAAAACCGATCGCTGACCGCGGCCGTGCTGAAGGCCGACAAGGGACACTTGATCCAGCAAGGCATGGCCGACCAGATCCGCCACCGGATGAATCGGCTGCTGGAAGGGGAATGAGCGGGGCCGGGGGTGATGCTCACTCGGCCTGGCATCGGCCATCCCGCACATTCGGTAGAACCGGCCATGTCGGTGCCATCGCGGCCGGCGGTATCACCGGACGGGTAATGAAGTGAGCCGGCTTGGGCGCTCGATACCTGATGTGTCGGCCGGCAACTCCACTGGGCGAGGTGAGTTGAATGGATTTCAACCGCAACCATTACTTCATGGCGGGCGTGTTCGTGCTGTTGCTCGGCCTGCAGTTGAGGCTCGTCGACTCGTTCATCCTCAACGAGAGCGCCACCCGCTTCGTGAACACCCGCCTGATGGTGCCCGCAGGCACGGCCACAAAGAGCCAGTTTTTTCCCGCGGTGGGCCCGACGCCACGCAAGGTGGTCCGCCCGCCAGAGTGGCTGGGCTGGGCGCTGATGTCCGTCGGCTCGGTGCTAATCCTGCACAGCCTGGCCATGAAGGCCCCCGGGGCGAGCTGAGTGCCAGCGGTCAGGGGTCGGAGATCGGGGGTCAGAAAGCGGACGGCACATCCCGGCGCGCCGGGGTGCCTGCTACTTTTCAGTTCGCCCCACGGTGGCGCCGGCCGCGGCCGGTGCGCTCGATGTGGAAGTAGCGGCTGCCTTCGAATAACTCCAACCGCTCGCGGACGCCGTTGTAGGGTCTGAGCCGCAGCATGCCGGTGGCGGCGTCGAATGTCCCCTGGCCGGGTACGGTCAGCCGAACATGGGCCAAGGCGAACGGGCTCACGCCGGTCTCGAAGTCCGGGTGCACGGCCTGGAATTCGAACTTGTAAAGGGCGCCTTCGGGACCAAAATCTTCGACAACGACAGGCCGGGCCCAGCGGCCCAAGTGGCCATAATCACGGCCTATCCACGAGGCATACTCGTCCCCCAGCAGGTTCACCTCCATGGTGCCGTCGACCGCCAGGGACTGACCGAAGTCGTCCAGGGCAACGACCTGGACCACGACGCCGTCCATTTCGACGCCGGCGTCCCAATTTGCAACCCAGGCGTCGACCACGAGCGAGCGGACCAGCGGCGGTGGCTCGGGCCTGTACGCAGTCACTTCGGCGGAAGGCGATGATCCGGCCGCGGGCTGCGGGACGCCGTTTAGTTCGACCGGTTCGGCCCCGCGATCGGGCGTTGTGGATTTGGGTTTTGGTGGAACCCGTTTGGAGCTGAGCTGGTCGAGACCGCGGAGCAGCTCGTCAGCGTCGAGCACCTGATCGCCCCGGATGGCGCCGGCGACCTCCGTCCAGGCGATCGGCCGCAGCAGCATGCTGCCGGGGCGGTCGAACCGCAGCCAGAGGCGTTCCGGACCGCTGCGCTCGTCGACCGCGGCGGTAAAGGACCGGCCACTGTGCAGGCGGACGGTGATCCGCTCGGCGGCCACGGCAGGGGCGGCCGGCAGGAGCAGGGCGGCAACGGCCAGGCACAGCCGGTACTCGAAGGCGAGCCGCCGTCGAATTGCCACAGAGTGCATCATCAAAGCCTGCCTGCCAGACAAGTGCACCGCCAACTGCCTACGAGCGGGCGAGTTGAGCGACTGAGTGAGCCAAGTGGCAAACCGTGTGCCGCGCCACCTGGCGGGACCGGCGGCACTGGCCCCGACCGATTAAACTTCCGGGATCGCAGTAGGTTGCGCGACCAGGTCTTCCTCGCGAGACCGCCTGGCTCGACGGGCGAGGCGGTGGCGAACAGGCAACATGTTGCGTTGGTGCAACAAAGCTGCGGTCATGCGAAACGTGCTTGACACTGCCTGGGGCCGGAATATCATAGCGGGTAAGAACTTGTGGAATAAACTTCGGGCACAGCGACCGGCTGGCGGCCGTGTGACGGCGAGCCCCTGGCACCCTTGGAGTGGCGTTCATGGCGGCTCATCGACGGCTGGAAGTGTCCGAGGTCGGCGACGTGACCGTGGTCCGATTCGTGGACCGCAAGATTCTCGACGAAGCGAGCATCCAGGAGCTGGGAAACGAGTTGTTTCAGCTCGTCGAGGAAGAGAAACGGGAAAAAATCCTGCTCAACTTCACGAAGGTCGACTTTTTGTCGAGTGCGGCCCTGGGTAAGCTGATCACGATGGACAAGAAGGTCAAGGCCCATTCGGGCAAGTTGAAGCTGAGCAACATCCGTCCCGAAATCTACGAGGTTTTCGCGATCACGAAGTTGAACAAACTGTTCGACATCAAGGACGACGAAGCGGACGCGCTGGCCGCCTTTTAGCGGCCAGATCTTCGAACAGCCCGATGCCCATGTCAGAACCCAGTTGGACCTGGAGGACCGAGCAGGTCATCCCCAGCGAGAGCGGCGCGGGCAAACGCATTCTGGACGAGGTGCTTGGCCAGCTCGTGGCCCACTCGTGGTGCACGCGGGACATTCACGGCGTTCACCTGGCATTGGAGGAGGCGCTGGTGAACGCGATCCGTCACGGCAACCGCTGCGATTCGAGCAAACGCGTCCATGTCTCGTGCAAGCTGTCGGTTTGCCGGCTGTGGGTGGAGATTCGCGACGAGGGCGCCGGGTTCAATCCCGACGACGTGCCCGACCCCACCGACCCGGAGCGGTTGGAGGTCCCCTCCGGCCGCGGCATCATGCTGATGCGGGCCTTCATGTCGCGGGTCGAGTACAACGCATCGGGGAACTGCGTTGTGATGGAGAAGCAACCGGGCCAGCAGCCGTGAGGCCGTAAGGCGGTTGCGGCTTGCCGCACTCCCGCCGCCGGCTGCTTCATTTCGGTTCCGGACTACGGTATAACCGAGTGCTCTTCTCGCGCCAACGCGCGCTGCGTTCTTGTAGCAGGGCCTGGGACGGTGAAACAAGCCACGGCAATCGGCGATTCGCAAGCGGAGGCGGGCGTCGCCTGGCGGCAGCTCGAACGGCACCGCCAGCGCCGCGCCGAAATGATACCGACGGTGTCGGTGCTCGCCGGCGGCCCCAGAAGAGCCCTGGAGTTGTGGCGGGAGTGGACGGCACACGCTGAATCCGACTTTGTGCTGCTCGACCGCCCCGAGGTTGGCGAGCTGGTCCGGCGGGTCGTGCGGTATATCGACGAGAAGCACGATGTCCTCGATCGGATCCATCTGCACCTGGGGCGGCGGCCGGGATGGAAGGAAGGGCAAGCCCAAGCGTCGCTGGCAGGCAAGACGTGCCGCGAGCTGCAATGGTTGCTGGAAGCCACGGTCCCCGATGGGCCGGTGTTCGGCTTCCAATGGCTTTGCGGCCAGGTTCTCCGCGCCGCGCGCGCCGGAGCAACCGGGCACGTGTTGCAGGCGGCGTTCGAGGGATGCGCCCCCCGGAATTTGCACGACTGGATCGCCGGCCTTCACTCGGTGCGGCAACTGGCCGGCGCGGAGCGGATGCCGGCGGTGCTCTTGCTGGACCGCCCGGGTGAGGGCGATGCGGGCTGGCTGGAGACGGCAGGCGGCTTGCTGACTTCGATCGCCGGCGAAATACCTTCGCTGACCCTGGCCTTGATCACCCAGCCTGCCGCGCTGTCGGCCTACCTGGGCCGCGGGCCGGACACTCGGCAAAAGGCGATGCTCAAAGAAGGCGTCGTGGAGATCGCCCCAGGCGCGAACGAGGATGCCGGTCTGCGGCCGGCCGCCGGAGAGAGGATCGGATCTGCTGCCCAAGAGGCGGTCGTGGACCGCCTGGGCGAGCAGGGGGCGGGACCGAGGGCGCGGGAGCTTTGGAAGACGGCCTACGAACAGGCGACGGCGGCGCTGGAGGATCCGGACCGCGCCGGCGGTGCACGCAGCGCGGCCGAGCAGTTTTTGTACGATCGGCTGGAAACGCACCCGAATACCGCGGGTCTGTTTGTCTTGAACGGCAAGCCGGAGCTCGGCGCCGACCGCGATCGCGCGGTGGAAATCGACCTGGTGTGCGAACCGCTGCGGATCGCGATCGAAGTGGACGGGTATTATCACTTCCGCGACGCCGATGCCTACCGCCGCGACCGCCGCAAGGACTTGAGGCTGCAGAAGCAGGGTTTCGTGGTGATCCGCTGCCTGGCCATCGACGTGGTGACACGATTGGAAGATATTCTGGCCGACGTGGCGGCGGCCGTGGCATGGCGCCGGGATTGAGGTAGTGTATGGAACCCACCGCGCTCGCCGAGATTGCCGGCCAGCTTGTCCTGGTTCGCCTGCTGGTGCCGAGTAAGAAGCCTCCGGCGCCCGCGACCGTGATGAAGGACGTGTCGACGCTGTTCGCCCATCGCATGACCACCGCGGAGGCCGGCGCGGCGTTCGATGGTGCCCTGGACCGCCTGGAACAATCGCAGCTCATCACCCGCAAGCCTCTGGCGCTCACCAGCAAGGGTGGGCGGCGGGCCCGGGAGTTTCTTGGCGTGAGCCAGCTTCCCGAGAAGCTGGCCTGGACGGTCTTGAAGAAGACCTGGCTGACCGCCAAGGCCCTGGGAGGAGTGCATCCGAACCGGGTCGCCGGGCTCAAGAATGCCCCGCAACTCCAGGCGGCGATCGTGGCCCGGCACTACAACCTGCCGGCGGGAAGCAGTTTTGAGCCGCTGTTGCACCGGCTCGCTTGGCGGCAGCTTGGCGTCGAGAGTGAGTTGCCGTTCACGCGTGCAAACGTGCTGGCGCGATTGATCGGTTTGCACCGGCCACCGACCAAGGCGCAGCTAAAGAACCAACTGGTCAACCAGGCCGTCGGCGCCAGCAAGACCTTGGAGCTGCACGACGCCACGATTCGCCGCTGGCTCGTCGACGCGGCGCTCGATGCCGGCCGGACGGGTCCGCCTTCCCGGGCGAAACCTGGCAAAAAGCCCAAGCCCCTCGAGCTGACGGCCTTCGCGCGGGCCGTCCAAGAGGCCGCCCGGCGCAGCCCGACCGGCTGGTTCGGCGACAACAAGGTTTTTATTTGGCACGTCTGGGAGCAATGGCGCCGGCGCGCGCCGGACACGGACATCACTGTTTTCAAGGAGCGGCTGGTGCAGGCGCACCAGCAGGGCTTGTTGCGTTTGAGCCGAGCGGACCTGGTCGACGGATTGAATCCGGACGACCTGGCCGCCTCGGAGACCAGGTACCTCACCGCCACGTTTCATTACATCCGGATCGAGCCGGAGGAGAGCCGCCATGCCCCAGTCATCGGAAGTTGATTTGCCTCCCACGGCCACGGCCAATCCGCGGCTGGCGGCGTTCTGCTCGCCCGAATCGCCCGAGATCTTCCACTCGGTGTGCCATCGGCACCAGATCTGGAAGGAGGACTCTTTTGACGTGCAGGCGATTCATAGCGAGGCCCGCGAGGCGTTCGAGGGGCTCGATGCCGATGGAAAACCTGCTGAGGCGGGCCCGTTCGGCCGGCATCGGCGTGATGCTAGCGACGCAGAGTCCGGGCGACATGGACTACAAGTGCCGGGAAAACATCCTTTCCTGGTTGCTGGGGCGGATCCAGCAGACGACGGCCATCGCCAAGCTGAAGCCGATGCTCAGCCAGTTCCGCGGCGACGTGGCCGGCAAGCTCGCCAGCCAGCAGACGGGCGAGTTCCAGCTCGTGCAGAACGGCGACGTGGTCGCTTTCCAGGCGGACCGCTCGCTGTTGGCAACCGAGCAGCTTTCCGACGACGAGATTCTCCGCCTGGCGCGGCAGTAAGGAGCCGTCCTCAGCCGTCAGCCTAACAAGGCAACAGGGACAGCCAGCATGCCGCAGTGCCCCCAGTTTCCCACTCCGGCGCTCCTCGTGATCACAATCGAAGCGAGAATCAAATAACCAAAACCCGCCCACAGCGTCCAGGCTGCTCGCCTCGTGGCCAGGTCCCAAGCTGAGCGGTTTGGTCTGGGCTGCGGCAAACTAGTTCATTAACTGTTTGGCCGCCTAAACTTCGGTGGGCCCGGAACGTTGCGCATAGCGGTACCGGCACGCCATATGCTGCGAGGGCTCATTCTGGGCTGGAGCCTGCGGAAACAGGTTCGCCCGATCTCTAACCGGCTGGAGGGAATGTCGAATGAGCGATCTCTGGACAAAGTGCATGGCTGCCTGGGTTGTGGCGTTTGCGGTCGCGGCCAGTGCAGCCCTGGCCCAGCAGGCCAGCGAAGAAGCGGACGATCCCCAACCGAGCCCGGCGGCTGCCGACGCGGACGAAGACGCCGACCTGGAGGGGGAGCAAGCAGACCAGGAAGCGGACGAAGAGGCGGACCAGGAAGAACCAGCTCCCCGGGCCGGTGAAGAGGAACCCTCGCCGCCGGACAGGCCGCGGCCGCCCCGCGACAGGGACGAACCCCCCGCCGACACTGAGGAACCGGCGGATGTTCTCGCGCCCGAGGATCAGCCCGACCGGCCGGCCGCCGAGGATCGGCGTGCCCGGGACACCGACGCGCGGACCCGGACCGGCGTCGAACTGGAAGGCGAGGCGGAAACCGAGGGGCAACTCGAAGGCCGGGCCGATGCCGAGTTGGACCTGGGCCTGTCGTTTACGGACCGCGATAACCGCCTGATGATCAACAACATCGAGGAGCAAAGCGCCCTGGCGGCGGCCGGCATCCAGCGAGGCGACGTGCTGGTTTCGGTCAACGACCGCCGCATCGGCAGCCAGCGCGATTTCTGGCGCTGGATCCGGGTTGCCCAACCGGGCAGCCGAATCGCGCTGCGCGTGCTGCGCGAGGGGCGTCCGCAGA